>NZ_JBHSHQ010000028.1:0-137388 GCF_042652985.1 Ruoffia tabacinasalis
AAGGATTATTTGGCATGCCTATCAGTTTACTACTCTCTCTCTAAATAGCACTTGACTAAAAGTAGGAAAACTCCTTTATTAAATATTTCGTTTGTTACCATCTCTGTTGCCCTTGTTCAGTTTAAATACAATTATCAGCATTTCTAACAATAGTAAAGGTAAAGACAAGATTGCGTATAAAGTGGTAATGTATATTAAATTATGGGTTGAAACAAGTAACAATAAGTATAAAACATAAGTTATGATTGCAATTATTATGAATGGAATGATACTTTTTATTAATTTAGACCGAGTGTGCCCTATTACTTTGATTATTAACACTTTTATTATCCAATTTGAAATCGTCCCAACTGGAATCGCAAATAGTATCAGAAGGAATAGATAACCAGCTGCTTCTTGTCCAGGAAACTGCATCCATAGCGTAATTAATAAAATTTGACCAATTCCTGTTAGTAATAAGCGAGTTAACAATCGTTTTAACCAATTTTCTGGCATCGCTACTCTCCTCCTCTTTAACTTTTAGTTGATAATATTTAAGGTTATTATGATTTAATATAAACAAGATAATTGAAAACTCTTTTTACTTAGTTTATATTAGCATATGTGAATTTACAAATCCTATCTTTATATTACAAGTTTCAAAGGAAGGAATTAATATGGAATTATTTAAAGTAGAACCGGTAATTCCGGGAATTACTCGAATCAAGATGCCTTATGTATGTTCGTATATCGTCAAAGGATCAGACCGAGCTGTTTTAATCGATACTGGTTTTGGTTATGGAGACTTAAGGTCCGTGGTAGATGAATTAATTGACTTACCTTATGATGTCATCTGTAGTCACGGTCATCCCGATCATGCTGGGGGGAATGGACAATACGATACTGTGTACTTACCAGAAGGTGAATTTGAGTTAGTAAAGCACGGAACAAAAATTGAAACAAGACACTCAACTATGAATAACGTGTTGCGTCGCTTTAACAAATCATTCCCTAAAGAGAATTTCTTGTCACAAGGTGACGTGAAATACATCTCATATAATGAAAAGGATGTATTTGATTTAGGAGGCGTAACAATCCGCCCTGTCCACTTGCCAGGTCATACAAAGGGAATCATGGGTTTTATCATCCCCGAATTAGAAGTCGCAATGCTTGGGGATGCTTGTGCGAATCCAACATTATTAAATTTAGAATCAAGTGCTTCCATTCAAGAATATCGTGATGCTTTAGTGAAATTAAGTAAATTACAGAAAAACTTTAGAGTTGTTTTAACTCAGCACAATTCGTTTTCAGAACCGATTGAGGTCGTTAAAGATAACTTGTATTGGGCTGAACGCATCTTATTAAATTCAGATGATCGCTTAGCTGTTAGAATGTCAGGTAAAGAGTCTTTTGTCGCTAGGAACCGAAATACCTCTCATTACAGAGGGAATGCCGGGAATCTAGTCTATACTTCTCAAAGTTTTTAATAGACGTTAAAAACCCACAATTAACTTGATGATAGACAAGTTAATTGTGGGTTCTTTGTTATATATCTTTAAAAATATCCCACGGTTCGCTTTGAGGCGGTCTAGAAGTCAAATGTACGATTTCTTTGAGTGTAGGATGAGGAATTTCAATTTCATTCGCCCATAAAGCAATTTGTGTGTGGGGTTTTACGCGTTTGTCTCCGTATTTTTGATCACCATACAAAGGTGTCCCCATCGCTTGAAATTGAACGCGAATTTGATGCGATCGTCCAGTATGTAATTCTACTCGAGCCAGAGTCATGCCTTCCTTTTGATTTAATACTTCATAGCTTAACTCAGCTTTTTTGGCATCAGGATGATTTTGTTCAACCGAATAAACTTGGTTAGTTTTTCGTTTTTTCCATAAGTAATGGGTGATTGTATCCGAATTTTTTGGTAATTTCCCCATTGCAACGACTAAATAAAAACGATTTAGTTCATGTTTTCTGATGGAATTAGATAAACGTGAAGCTGCTTTAGATGTTTTCGCAAACACCATGACTCCCCCAACTGGTCTATCTAAACGATGAACTAAGCCCATGTATACATTTCCTGGCTTATTATCGCGTACTTTTATATAATCTTTCAAATAGTTTAATAAATCTAAATCTTTACTAGAATCTTCTTGTACGGGGACATTTACTGGCTTTTCAACGACCAATAAATGATTGTCTTCATACAATATAGCAACTTTCATGGTGCCCTCCTAAAAACATAATGATTCTATCCTAACATGGATCTGATTATATAGCTAAGTAAAAACGTATATTATAATAAATGCATGGAACTGAATCTGTTTGATCCTATATGTTATAATCTCTATATTGAATATTTATTTGAAATAAATAACAGAAAGTAGGCAATGAGTCGTGGCAGAAAAATTTGTTGAAGCAAAAGTCAAAGATAACTATGAAGTTGAAACGCACATTGAAGGTTTTTCTTATACAATGGACTATACTGAACGAACCCCTGATCTAATTAGCAAAGGGACATCTCCGACAGGTATGCTGTTGGTATCATTAGCAGGATGTCATTTAATGTCGGCAGTATCTTACTTAAATATGAAGAAAATTGCTTTCTCTGTATTAAATGCACAGATTGATGGGGATTTTATTGACGAGAAACCTGAGTGGCGTTTAGATGCGGAAGTCATCGTAGAAACGGATGCAAACTTAGATGATAGTCAGTTAGCTGGGTTAGAACGATTTATTCATCGTCATTGTAAAGTTTCAAGCATATTAAGTAAAGGAAACAACATAAAGCTATCTTTTAAATTAGTATAAAGCAAAAAGCCAACTAAGGATTTGACTTAGCTGGCTTTTTAATATAATTAAAAATCAATTGTTTCTCCGATTTGCGGAACAAATCCGACATCTTTATCTAGCATATCAATAAAGACAATTGGGTCTTGTTCAATTAAAGGAAACGTATTGTAGTGGATTGGAACCACATTTTTCGCTTGTAACCATTTTGCAGCTACCGCAGCATCGTCAGGTCCCATCGTAAAGTTATCTCCAATTGGGATAAAGGCTAAATCAATCTCATTTCTTTCCCCGATAAGTTTCATATCTGAGTAAAGTGCGGTATCACCCACATGATAGACCGTTTGGTCATCAGCAGTAATTAAAAGTCCAGTCGCTAAACCAAGCGTAAATGGCTTACCATCAATATCAATGGAAGAACCATGAATTGCAGGCGTCATCTTAACTTTTCCAAAGTCGAATTCATGCGCCCCACCTGGCTGCATACCGTGTAAATCTTCTAAGCCTAAAGTAGCTAAATAATTTACTATTTCAACTGTCGAAATAACTTTAGCGCCAGTACGCTTTGCAATATCCACCGTATCTCCTAAATGGTCAGAATGCCCATGTGTGAGTAAAATTACATCTGCTTCTACTGTATTGGCATCTAAATCAGTTAAGCCATTCCCGGTAATAAATGGATCGATTAATATTTTTGTTCCATCATTTAATTCTAAACGAACAACCGCGTGTCCATGAAAACTTGCTTTCATGACATTACCTCCTTATGTATATAGAACGCTTTCTCCACATTATCAGTGTAATGGTTATGGATAACTTTTACAAAATATATACTTTATAATTCCATAAATCGCATCATAAAATATCTAAAAAAAAGTGAGCAACTATTGTCAAATCAGTTTAGCTACTCACTATAATTCGTATTAAAATGATAATATTTACACAAGAAACACTTATGACATAGGATTGTTTGGCAATAAATCATATAGATGCCATAACACACCGAATTGATCACTCGGGCCAATAGGTGCAGAATTTATTCGAGAAATCGTTTCATCTGCATTTTTAACAAAAACGGAAAGACCTGGAAAGTAGCTTGTGCCTTCTTGAAAGCCCATGTCTTTTGCAAATCTCGATTCAGCGATGGAAACCATTGGAAACTGCCAACCACGCTCACTCTTAATAACAGCTTGTTGTTCCGGTGAATCTGGACTTAATACATAAAAAGCAGCTTCTTTTGAGATTAAAGGATAAATACCACTGAAGCCATCTGCCCAGGCAGTACACCATGAACATTTTCCGCCCATATTATGAATAACAATCATATAATCTTGATCCTTAAACATGTCTAATAAGTGAATGGGTTTATGATTCTCTGTAAGAAATTCATAATTTTTAACAGGTTGAGGCTCTTTCTGCTTCTTAAGTTCTTGGAGTTTTGTATATGTTTGATAAAGCTCTAGTGATAATTCTCTGATTTCATCATCAATATGTGACATGGGGAAGCTCCTTCTCTATGTTAATGTATTTTTAAAGCGAGTCTTTCAATTAAATTCTAATTTTCGCCACTAAACATCCAAGACAGACCAAAGGGATCTTTTATCATCCCGAACATTTCAGTCCACTCAGCTTCTTCTAGTGGCATTTCAATTGTACAACCTAATTCAGTAGCTTTAGTAAAGAAGTCTTTAACAGCTTGAACTCCTTTAGAGTCATTTAGATCAAATACAAAACTAATATTACTATCTGTGTGGTCGGCTTTATGTTGGTCCCATGTGTCTGAAACAAATATTTTATTACCAAACATCTTAAATTCGGCATTCATAACAAACTTTTC
Source organism: Ruoffia tabacinasalis (assembly GCF_042652985.1). NCBI lineage: Bacteria > Bacillati > Bacillota > Bacilli > Lactobacillales > Aerococcaceae > Ruoffia > Ruoffia tabacinasalis. The sequence goes on from NZ_JBHSHQ010000028.1 coordinate 4,605, forward strand.
TGGATTCTTTGGACGCTGGCTTTCAGGCATTTCAATAAACATCTCATCTGAGCCAAGAACCATTTGAATATCCGTTGCTCCTAGTTTTTGATAAAATTCTAACACTTCTAAAGTATTAGCAAAATTGAAATAAGGAATTGCTTTCATTATTTTACACTCCTTTATTTGGCTACGGGTCACTAACAATTGACTACCCTTTTTTGTTCACATTACTCCTATATTATAACAGTAATTGAAAGCCGTTACACTTTTGAACAATAAAATTAAGGCACTTAAAAAGACGAATCGGAAGATTCGCCTTTACTTAACATGCTTCAATACATGACACTTTTCATGTAATTCACACTATGTTGGATTGATTTTTCTATTTCTTCTATCGAGCCTTCAAAAGCTTTATCCTCTATTTCAATACTTGTCGGACCATTATACTTAATATCTGATAAGACTGACAGAAATGCTAACCAATCTACATCCCCATAACCAGGTAATTTTGGAGCCATATATTCAAGTGGTGTAGCCATCACACCTACATCGGCTAATTTATCTGGATATAGTTTTATATCTTTAAAGTGAACAAAGAATAATTTATCTTTAAATTCATAGATTGGTTGAATGTAATCTAATTGTTGCCAAATGCAATGTGAAGGGTCAAACGTTAAGCCAAGGTAGTCACTATCAAGGATCTCAAATACTTTTCGCCAATTTGAAGGACTCGTCATTAGATTTTGTCCCCCAGGCCACTCATCCTCTGTAAATAACATCGGACAATTTTCAATACCTAATCTTACTTGTAGTGACTCAGCTAAATCAATCAATGGTCGCCAAACAGTTTCTAATATCGCAAAGTTTTCTGATAAAGATTTTGTTTGATCTCTACCAATAAATGTTGTCACTAAGTTTATATCTAAACGATCCGCTGCTTTAATCACATGCTTTAAATGCTCTACGGCTTCGTCGCGTTTTTTGCTATCGTGTGATAACGGATTAGGGTAATATGCTAAAGCAGAGATACTTACTTGACGTTCTTTAGCGTAAGCTCGGATATAGTCCACTTTCTCATCTGTCAGATTTTTAACATCTATATGTGAGACTCCCGCGTATCTGCGTTCAGCGTCGCCACTCGGCCAACATGCTAATTCAACACTTTCGATATCGTTTTTCGAAGCGAAATCAATCACTTCTTCAAAATTCATATGTTCTAATATTGCTGTTACAAGTCCTAATTTCATATATGCACCTACTCTTTATGTTTGGACATGATTTTTTGTAACATAACGGCACCAATAATGATAAAGCCTTTAATTGCTCCAACTAAGAATGATGGAACACCTAATAAGTTCATCAAATTATTGATGATACCGATTGTTAAAGTTCCAAAGACCGTACCGATAATACTTCCGCGCCCTCCGTTCATAGCTGTTCCTCCAATAACAACGGCGGCAATCGCGTCCATCTCATATGACCGCCCCGATGAGGCAGAGTTCATACTTCCTAAACGAGACGCCTCTAACACTCCCGCAATGGCTACAAGTACACCAGACATAATAAATACACCGATTTTAATCTTGTGAATATTAACGGATGATAAGAATGTCGCCCGTTCATTACTTCCTACAGCAAATATATGCCGGCCAAAGGCTGTTTTTCGAGTAAATAGTACCATTAATAAACTTAAGATAATCCAATAAACAATTGGCATCGGGATTTCTCCAAATAATCGGTAATTTGATATATTCGTGAAGGTATCCGCGTTAGTAGCTGATGCCATCACTCCTCCCCCACTATAAAAGTATTGGGCAAAGGATCGATATATTTGCATGGTCCCTAAAGTAACAATAAATGACGGGATATTGAAGTATGATACCGCCATCCCGGATAAGCCACCGGTTATCGCGCCTACTAGAATTGCTCCTAATATTGCAATGATGACACTTTCTGTATTATTTAATAAAGTGACCGCTACTAGACCTGATAGAGCTAATTGAGAACCTACGGCTAAATCGATGTTTCCCGTTAATATAATTAAAGTCATTCCTAAAGAAATGATCCCAATAAAGGAATTATTCATTAATACATTCATCAAATTACTATAGGTGAAAAATACATCCCCTCTGAAAATAATTCCAATGATCATAATGAATATCAATGCGATTGCGGCACTATGGTTCGCCAATATTGCTTTAACTTTTTCGCCTGTTGACGTCTTTTGAGTATTTCTTATATTATCTTGAGTTTTTATCTCATCCATGGACGGAACCTCCTGTCGCAATTAACATAATATCTTCTTCATTCAAATCTTCTCTACGAAATTCATGTTTCACTTCACCATGGAACATCACATATACTCGGTCACATAAGTTATATAATTCTGGGTATTCACTGGATAGTATAATGAAACTAATCCCTTCAGCAGCTAATTTCATGATTAATGAATAAATCTCGAGTTTTGCACCAACATCAACCCCTTGGGTCGGATTATCTAAGATGACTATCTCTGGTTGACTTCCAAGCGCCTTGGCTAACACAACTTTTTGTTGGTTACCCCCAGAGAGTGATGTAATTAAATTCTTCGTATCAGATACTTTGATGAATAATTCATTAATGTAGCGTTGATTATGTTCTTGAATCGCTTTAGAATTTAAAATACCATATTGGTCCAAACTATTCATAATAGGTAAAATCATATTCTCTTTGATGCTTAAATCAGATATAATCCCATTTTCTTTCCGGTTCTTTGGTACGTAAGTAATATTGTTCTTCATCGCTTGCGTCGTATTCTTAATCTTAACTGCTTGACCATTTACTTTAACTGTCCCTTTAAAAGGACTATTAGCTCCTACAACTGACATAAACAGTTCACTTCGACCATCACCTAATAAACCTGTGACACCGATTATTTCACCTTTTTTAAGTGTCATGTCTACATTTTTAAACTGACGCTCTTTTGTTAAATCCTCTAATTCTAGAATCATTTCGCCAATGGGTCTTTCTTTATAAATAATATCCGTACTTAAATCTTTCCCGACCATATGACTACTTAAATGAGCTTCAGTGAGATCATCAGTCACTTCACCTGTGGCAACGACATGCCCGTCTCGCATTATAGTATAAGAATCACATATCGTTAGTACTTCATTTAATTTATGTGAAATAAAGATAATGCTAACGCCGCTCTCTTTTAAATTCCGAATGACATTAAAAACGTGATTAATTTCAACATCGGTTAATGAGGATGTTGGTTCATCCATAATAATAATCTTTGCTTCTTGCATGACAGCTCTGAGTATTTCAGTAATTTGTTTTAGTGCTGGATTTAACGTCCCGACTAATTGATTTGCATTTAGATCCACATCTAACATTTGGATATATTTCTCAGTTTCTTCTCTCATTGCTTTTTTATCAAGAAAGACACCTTTTTTTAATTCTCGTCCTAAAAATAAGTTTTCAAACACGGTTAAATCATTAATTAACGAGAGTTCTTGGTGAATAAAAGCAACTTGATTCTTTACTTCCTTCTCATCATAGACTTCACCAAAGAGTTCGATAGAACCAGAATCCTTGGGAATGATATTCCCAAGGATATTCATTAGTGTCGTTTTTCCAGTTCCATTTTCTCCAAGGAGCGCATGAATGGACCCTGGCATTAATGTAAAGTCAACTTCTTTCAACACATGGTTATTACCGAACGATTTGGTAATGCTTTTCATTTCTGCAACAGGATTCATATAATCATTCCTTTATAACTTAGTACGGAGAGTTCTCATCTAGGAAGTCTTCAACGTTGTCACTATTTACAATTGTTGGTGATACAATTTGATCTTGTTCTACTTCTTCACCATTTAATACTTTCCATGCTTCAGCAATCGCATCACCGATCATTGATGGTGAATATGTTGCTGTGAATAGATTAATGTCCTCGTTATTAGCAATTTCTTGGAAATAAGCTTGTGATCCACCAGCACCAGACAGATATTGAATGTCATCGCGGCCCGCATCTTTAATCGCTTGCAGAATTCCTAAAGATGATTCGTCATCAATTGAGAATATTGCTTGCAATTCTGGATTGGCAACTAACATATCCGTCGCTACGCTTAATCCAGCTTCTTGAGTAAAGTTTTCTACAGTCATGTCAACTAATTCAATATCTGGATATGTTTCTTCCATTACTGCTTTAAATGCATCGACACGTTCATAACTCACTGACCCAGCACTTGGGTTATTTAAGACAGCGATTTTTCCTTCGCCAGCTAACTCTTCACCTAGAAGTTCTGCGGTCATTTCACCAATTTCTGGGTTACTTCCTGCAACGTAAGCTGTATAATCAACATCCACTCGACGGTCAAAGACGATTAAAGGAATGTCGGCGTCAACTAATTTTTGTGCTGATAGAGATAATTCGTCCGTATGCGGTAGTAAGACAACTGCACCGACTTCTTGTGATAGTACTTCATCAATTTGAGATGCCTGCTCATTCACGTTTGAACTCGTTAAGATTCGATAATTTTCAATGCCTAATTCTTCAGCTTTTAATTCAGCGAAATAAGCTACACCTGCTAACCAACCGTGTTCAGCCCCAGGAATGATAATTGCCAATTCACCTGGTTCCTCTTGCGCTTGGACTTGAGATAATGATGCGATATTGATTCCAGAAACAGTCATAAGCAATGCTACGAATAATATGAGTAAGTTTTTAATTTTTTTCATGGTTATACTCCTTTTAATTGACTTGAGTTGCTTTACCTTCTTGAGCACTTAAGACACACGCATCAATGATTTTCATAATATAATGGGCTTGCTTGAAATTGACAAAATCTTCATTTGTATTTGTTCTTATATTTTCATAGAAATTCTGAATCCCTTGCGTCACTGCATCATGCCAACCAACAGGATGACCGTTGGGTAGAACAGCAATGTCTGCGGCAGCATCTGTTAAATACTGTTTTGACGCATAGATTTCAGTGTTCCCGATATCTCTATTACCAATCCACAATCGATCCGGACGTTCTTGATTCCATTCTAGTGTTTGTTTATCTCCCTCTATTGAAATTTTAAACTCATTTTTCTTACCTGCTGACACTTGCGACAATCGGATTAATCCATTTAAACCGCTTTCAAAAGTAATGAAAATAATCGACACATCTTCATCTGTAATATCATGGGTGGTTCCATGATCGAATCGTTGATTAAACTTACGCAAATTCTTCACTTCGACTTCAACAATATTCTCACCAAGAATGTGTTGAATTGTATCGAAACAGTGTGAACCAATATCTCCTATAGCACGAGATTTCCCTCCCATTTCTGGGTCCATTCGCCAATCATAATCATCTTGAAACAATAACCAATCTTGTAAGTACTCCACATGTACAAACCAAGGCTTTCCAATCGACTGATTTTTTACACGCTCTTTCATCTCACTTACCATAATGTTTTGTCTGTAGTTAAAATTCACGCCCCCTTTTACATTTTTGTCAATTGCTAGATTGACTAATTCTTCTGATTCACTTGAGTTTACTGTAAAAGGTTTTTCTCCGAATACATGAATATTCGCTTCAATTAATTCTTTGTTAATACTATAATGAAGTCCGTTTGGTGTGCAATTATGCACCACATCTATGTTCAAGCTTGAGTTAATCAAATCCGTTACTGAAACAAAAGCATGTTCGACACCTAGTTCTTTTGCTTGGTGTTGCGTTTTTTCTAAGTCACGACCAACGATTGCGACGACTTCTGTATGGGGTATTCTTCGAATAGCTTCAATATGTTGAATTCCTAAAAATCCAATTCCAACAACTGCGGCATGTATTTTTTTCACATAACCCCTCCTTTTGTAAAGTTCACACTTGTTGTGTAAGTGTTTTCTTTATTATATTAACAACATCCATTCAAATCAATAAATATTTAAATGTAAATTTTACATCCATTATTTAATATGATATGCTTTTGTCAAATAAATGAGGGGTGAGAGAATGGGTAAACGAAAAACTGCTACGCTACAATCGATTGCAGATGATCACAACGTCTCTATCGCAACAGTCTCACGGGTACTAAATAATAAAGGAAATGTCAGTCAATCTCTAAAATCAGCCATCACTCGAACTTTAATTGACAATGGTTACGAAATTGCGAGCAAAGTAAAAATCTCTAATACAGTAGTTGTTTTCGTACCGGATTATGCAAACCCTTTCAATATTGATGTTCTTTCAGGCATCGAAAAGGCAGCCAAATTATCTAACTACCGCATGATTATTACGCGAACAAAGACAACGACAAATAATATTGATTACTATTTGTCACTCATTGAGGATATTAATGTTATTGGAATTATATCCCTATCCCCTTTCAGTGATGCAAATATTGTTAAAAGACTCAATGATATCATACCGACGGTAATGTGTTCCGATTATATCTACCATAAGGATTTGTCCTTAGTTAGTATTGATGATACTAAAGCTGCATATAATGCAACGGAGTTTTTAATTAAATCTGGCCGGAAAAAATTAATACACGTCACTTCAACATTAAATCACAATTATGCTGTCATGCGTCAAGAAGGTTTTTTGAATGCGTGTGAAGATAATAAGATAGCTGTATCAGAGAATGATATTTTGTACTTCTCAACAATTAATTATGATTTAGTTTATTCGCAACTCAATTACTACTTACAAGTAAATGATAACGTCGATGCGATCTTTGCTAGTTCAGATATTTTTGCAGCTGCTGCAACGAAGGCAGCGCTCAATAATAACTATCGCATCCCAGAAGATATTGCAATCATTGGCTTTGATAATATTGACTTATCCAATATCATCAGCCCCTCGCTAACGACGGTTAATCAACCGCGCTTTGATATCGGTTATCAATCTCTCGAATTATTACGCGAGAAAATTAATAAAAGTAATCGAATCGAAAAGCAAATATTTTTGGATACAACATTAATCGTTCGAGAATCTTCATAGCCTTGATAAGTTAATAGAATAAGTTATCATCATAAAAATCACCCCCCGAGACTCAATCTCAGAGGGTGATTTCTATATAATTTAATTATTTCCCTACAACTTTTAATAAATTCGCAATGAAAGGTGCTTCGTTAACCTCTAGGTTATTGAAACTATCTAAATTAAATCGTTCAAAGTTACCATTCATTCCAAGAATATGACCACTTGGATCAATCATAGCATCTATCCCCGCTTCACCTTCAAAGAAAGTATTGTATTTCGACAGGATTTGTTTCTCTAAAGCGACTTCATCCAATTCAACAATTAAGTGATCACCAGCAATGGCTGTTGAATATGAACCATCGGCAGCAAAGATTGATTCGTTTACGACGTTCGCTGTCACGACAGAAGAAACAAATTTCTCCATAGGATTTTCTTTAAACTTAATTGATGTTCCTGTTTGGACGTAACCAAACTCAATTAAACCACTGCGAACAAATCCAGCAAATGATGCGCCAATAGCTAGAATATACTTATCTTTGGCAAATGCTTCTAATTCGGCTTTGATGTCTTTAATTAGTAGTTCAATCGCTTGTCCATACTGTAGACGATTTGACAGTATTGAGCCATCAGGGAAAGCTAAGACATCATAGTCAGATAATTTACTTGCGAATTCTTTGACTGATTCTTTGTAACCTAATTCCTCTTTGATGATAAAGAAATCAACATGTTCAGTATATCGTTTAAATGATTCATACAGATCATATTCACCATGCACTCCCGTTATGACTGGGATTAACACTTTGGCATTCGATGATATTTCTGGAATCTCTAATGCATGTTTTACATCTTCAGAATTAGATACCAATTCAATGTCTGAGAATACATCAGCTAATGGTTCTGCATAAAGACGAGCCAATTCTTCTAAAGAGTATGTTTGATCAAATTTTGCTTCATCACTGCTATTCGTTTGAGCAACTATGACCCCACCTTCAACTTCAACATCAGAAGCGACTTCTACTAAGAATCCTAAGGCAGATTTTTTATGTAAGTATTCTGCTTTCATTTCAAAACCGATCGCATTACCTAGAGCCATTTCAATCAGATTCATTTCAATCGTCTTATCGTCCATGGTTGAGATTGAACGAACTTTATTCTCGTTAATTAAGTTCGTAATCGTTTCAAAGGTAGCTTTAATTTCATCAGTATCTATTAAATCATCTGCATTTAATCGAGCTTCTAATAAAACAATTTTTGAGTCTGTAGATTTTAATTCTCGCGAATTGACTTTTGTAAAGTCAGTTGTTGCAACAGCAAAGCTAATAAGTGATGGTGGGACTTCAATATCTTCGAAGGTACCACTCATACTGTCCTTACCGCCAACGGCAGCTAAACCTAATTGTTTCATTGATTTAAAGGCTCCAAGTAAGGCAGCGGTCGGTTTACCCCAACTATTCTCATTCACCATACTCTCAAAGAATTCTTGTAATGTTAAGCGAGTTTCTTGATAAGGAACACCTAAGGCCACAGCTTTAGCTACTGAATTAACAACGGCATAATAAGCACCGTGGTATGGTGAGAGCGTTGCTAGATCAGGTTTGAATGAAACTGTCATGACTGAAGCAGTTGAAGTATCTTGGCCTAAGACAGGTATTTTTGCGACCATTCCTTCTTGAGGAGTTATTTGCTTCTCCCCACCTAATGGTGCAAGAACTGTATTTTTCCCAATTGTAAAATCAAAGTTTTGTGATAATGCTTTTTGACTCGCATTTTCAATCGATTGTAACTGAGTTAATACATGTCGTGAATCAGAAAAGAATTGACTTACATCAGAATAATTAATGATAGCATCAGCTGCTTTGGCTCCACCATTCGATTCTAAGAATGAACGTTTTATGCGGAAAACCTCTTCACCGTTATAACGCATCACCATATAAGATGAATCAGTCACTTCTGCCACAACTGTCGCTTCTAAGTCCTCAGCTTCTGATAGCGTAATAAATTTATCAACATCAGCTTTAGAAACGACAACAGCCATTCGTTCTTGTGACTCTGATAAGGCGATTTCGCTAGGATCCATTCCTTCATATTTAGTCGGAACTTTATCTAATTCAATGGTCAAGCCATCAGCTAGTTCACCAATAGCTACTGATACACCCCCAGCACCAAAGTCATTCGATTTCTTAATTAAGCGCGTAGCTTCTGGATTACGGAATAAGCGAATAATCTTTCGTTCGATGGTCGGGCTCCCTTTTTGGACTTCTGCCCCTTGTAGTTCGATTGATTTCTCAGTTTGAACCATTGAAGATCCAACTGCTGCACCTAATCCGTCACGTCCAGTACGTCCACCAAGTAAAATAATTAAATCCGTAGGTTCTGGTTTGATACGTACAACGTTATCAACTGGAGCAGCAGCAACTAAGGCACCTAATTCCATTCTCTTAGCTTCAAAGCCGTCATGGTAATATTCGCGCACGTAACCAGCACTTTGTCCGATTTGGTTACTGTAGTCACTATATCCCATAGCAGCACGTTGTGAGATGATACGTTGTGGTAATTTACCATCTCGTGTTGATTCATATGACGCATTCGGGTTTTTAGCTCCAGTAATTCGCATGGCTTGATGAACATAGCTACGCCCTGAAAGCGGGTCACGAATCCCCCCACCAATACATGTAGCCGCACCTCCGAAAGGTTCAATCTCAGTTGGGTGATTGTGAGTTTCATTTTTAAAGTAGAGTAAATAATCTTCTTCAACACCCTCAACATCCACTTTAATGCGAATACAACAAGCATTCACTTCATCAGATTCATCTAAGTTATCTAACAGACCTAATTGTTTTGCATGTTTTGCATTAATCGTTGCAAGATCCATTAATGTAACTGGCTTAACTTTAGGACGATTAGCATAGACTGAATCACGCACGTCATTATACTCTGCGATAGTAGCTTCAATGGCTTCTTGGTATTTACCTTCAGTCACTGATATGTCTGTCAATTCAGTTAAAAATGTCGTATGGCGACAGTGATCTGACCAGTATGTATCGATGACTTTTAATTGGAAGACAGTTGGATTAACTGCTTCTGATTGAAAATACGCTTGAACGACTTCAATATCAGCAAGATCCATTGAATAATCTTTAATTAACTCTTGTAAGCCAGCCGTATCTAAATCATTAAAACCTTCTATTTCTTGTAAATCTAAGCCTTGGCTGACTCCCATATCATAATTTAAAGCATTAAAAGAAACGAGTTCAGTTTCTGTTTCATTAATATAATATGTTTTGAAAGTTTTTACTTCGACTTCAGTTAAACCTTTTAAATCAATAATTCTTGAATGATGTAAAGAAAGATCATGTCCTTTAATATTTTGTATAATACGGTTAGTCATCTCTTCGACCTCATCATATTGCCCCAATACTTGGCGATAACGAAAAGCAGTGGAAATGTTAAATGACTCTAAGTTTTCGTAAATAAGACCTTGTTCAAATAAAGGCTCGACTAATGTTAAATCATCTTCATCCGAAGTTTCAAAAACGTCATATTGCTTTACTGCTTGCAAGTTTGTTAATTTCAAGAAATGATGCGCTTCTTTTAATAAGAATGAAGAATCTGGCGCTGGTACTACAATAAATTTGCTCATTAAATTGTCCTTTCCTTATAAATCGTTAAAATATTGTGCTAATTCAATAGGATCAACAAGTTGCCCTTCCTTGTAAACACGCATATTTCCCCCAGAAATTTCATCGATAAGAATAATATTATCTGGATGATTAACATAACCGAACTCTAATTTTATATCGTATAAATCAAACCCATGTTCAGCTAGTTTTTTCTGGATGATCTGTGCTATTTGAATATTTAAATCAATCAATATCTCATATTGTTTATTCGTTAATATATTTAAGGCAATTAGCCCATCTTTAGTCACTAATGGATCTTGTCTTTTATCGTCTTTTAACGTAAATTCGACATAATTATTTAGTTTTGCTCCATCTTCAATATATTCCCCGTATCGACGAATAAATGAACCCGTTGCCTTAAATCGAGTAATGACTTCTAACCCTTTACCGAATACACTTGCAGACTTCACTGTCATTGTATTTTCATTAAGATTTGAATCAATAAAATGAGTAGGAATACCAGACTGGTTAAGTAATTGAAAGAATAAAGTTGTTAATCTTAAGTTTAAATTTCCCATACCTTCAATAGATAAACCAATTTGATTCGCACCAGGATCAAACTTACCGTCTGTCCCCGTCACATCATCTTTAAACTTTAGAATCATCGACTGATTCAATCCTTGATAAATATCTTTAGTTTTCCCTTGATAGAGTAATTCCATGTCTGTCCCCTTTTCTTTATCAGAATAAGTCTTGCCATGCCTTTAGGCTTGTTGATTGATAGAGCATCGTTTCTAACTGATTATAGTCAGGTTTTGTAAGTGTAAAGTGCCCCATCTTGCGTTGTTTTTTAGCTTCCCCTTTGTCATATATGTGATAAATCGCTTCGGGATATTGTTGACTAACTTTTTCAACATAAGGTAAATGTTGACCTAAAATATTAATCATTAATCCTGGTTCAAACAAGCGAATATTAATCAGTGAACGACCTGTTATTCCAAGAATATGTTGATCAAATTGAGATACGTTAGTCGCTTCGAGTGTATAATGCCCAGTATTATGAGGTCTGGGAGCAATTTCGTTAACAAATACTTCTTCATCCTCAGTAATAAAGAATTCAATCCCACATACACCAATAAGCTTCCCTGCTTTAGCAATCTTCTCAGCAATGTCATATATTTGATCAGTCAAGTCTTCAGAGTAATTCGCTCCAACAATACTGGAGTATAAGACACCATTGATATGTTGATTTTGACTTATTGGAAATATTTCAATGTTTCCATATAAATCTTGAGAAACGATGACCGACACTTCATATTTAAAGTCACAAAATGCCTCTAAAATTAATGATTGCTCTTCTAACAAGGCTTCAATATCTGATTGCTTCGCTTCTAAATCTGCTTGGTCTTTTAAGAAAACTTGTCCTTTACCGTCGTAGCCAAAGCGCGTAGTTTTCAAAATTGCTGGTAAATTGATTAACTTTAACGCAATCGTTAATTCCGTCCAAGTATTAACTTCAGCAAAGTCAGTCGTAGGTATGCCTTGTTGATTCAGCCACTTCTTTTCTTTAATTCGATCTTGTGAGTTAAGTAATAAGTCTGTCCCTTGAGGTAAATAACTTTCACTTTCCAGTTCTTTAAGTAGGTCACCATCGATGTTTTCAAACTCATAAGTGACAACATCAACGCTTTGAACAAAATTCAATAAAGCTTCCCTGTCCGTAAAATCCGCTACTGTTGTTGAATGAGCAACAGCAAAGCCGCAAGAAGTTGGGTTAGGATCATACATCGCTACTTTATAGCCCATCTTTTGGGCAGATTGAGCTAACATCTTTCCAAGTTGTCCAGCACCTATAATACCAATCATTGCGCCCGGTTGAATTACCTTAGTCATTCAATTCACCATTACTCTCCAGAGCAGCTTGTCGTTGATTCACTTGAAATTCTTTTAAAGATTTCTCAACGTTTTCGTCAGTCACAGCTAGAATTCTTGCTGCCATTAATCCAGCATTTTTGGCTCCTGCTGGTCCGATTGCCATCGTTGCGACTGGTACACCAGCTGGCATTTGGACGATTGAAAGGAGTGAATCCATCCCACTTAGTGCGCTTGATTTTATAGGCACACCAATGACAGGTAAAGTAGTACTTGAGGCAATCATTCCTGGTAAGTGTGCAGCTCCTCCCGCACCTGCGATGATGACTTTATAACCATTTTCCTTTGCTTCTTCTGCAAAGGAAATCATTTCCGTAGGCATGCGATGTGCTGAGATTACCTTTGTATCGTAAGTTAAATTTAGTGTATCTAAAAATTGACAACAATGTTGCATTTGTTCCCAATCAGAAATACTGCCCATGACTACAGCAATATCTGTTTGTTCTGTCATGCTTTACGCCTCCTTATTTCGATGTAAACCAATGTCTGTTCGGTAGAATGTATCTTGAATATCAAATTGTTTCATATCGTTATAAACTTTTTCCCTAGCTTCTTCAATAGTATCGCCACTAGAAGTAACCATTAAGATTCGCCCGCCACTTGATTGGAGTCCTTTCTCAGGACTACCATCCACCCCTGCAAAGTAAACATTGTCTTCAATTGTCTTTGGAATATTTAAAGGAATATTTGCTTTTGGCAGACTTGGATAGCCTTCGGCTGCAAGTACAACTCCTAGATTAAATTGCTTTTTAAAACGAATATCTATAGGTGATTGTTCTAAATGAGCTTGAGCAACTTCATAGAAGTCATTCTCTAACAACGTAAGTAAAACTTGAGTCTCTGGATCTCCCAAGCGAGTATTAAATTCAATCACTTTTGGCCCCTCACTCGTCCAGATAATTCCAGTATAAAGAATACCAGTGAACGGTGTTTCGTTCTCGATCATTTGATTGGCAATGGGATGAACAATCTCCGTCAACACACGGTGTTCTGCTTCTTCATCAAACCAAGGAACTGGAGCGAAAGAACCCATGCCTCCCGTATTCAATCCTAAATCATTATCAAACGCACGCTTATAATCACACGCCGTACCAAGCGATATAATATGATCTCCATTAACTAAACTAAAGTGAGAAAATTCTGTTCCAGTTAAGAATTCTTCAATGAGCACTTCTTTATTATTCTTATCCATCATCAACTCGAGGGAACTCACAGCTTCCTCCATCGTTTCTGGAATAACGACACCTTTACCACTCATTAGGCCATCTGCTTTGATAACAAATGGTAGCCCTAAGGCTTCTGCATATTCAATCGCTTCTAGACATTCTCCTGCTTTAAAGAAACGATGTTTAGCAGTATTAACTTTTGCAAGTGACATTATATCTTTAGCGAAATTTTTTGAGTTTTCTAATCGTGCAGCTGTTTTTGTTGGCCCTATGATAGGTAAATTGAGACTTATAAAATAATCAACAATGCCCAACTCCAAAGGTTGTTCGGGACCAACAAATGTCAGGTCAATCGCTGAACTTTCTACAAACTCCGCTAAACGTTCGATTTCTGTTACCGGGATATTCACACACTCTATATTATGATTAGTCAAAACCATACCTGGATTACCCGGCGCAACATATACTTGCTGAACTTGAGGACTACGGGCAAAAGCAAGTGCTAAGGCATGCTCACGTCCACCCGATCCAATAATTAAGACATTTTTCAATGGGTTCTCTCCTAAGTAATATATTTTAGTGTCTGAAATGACGGTAGCCTGTCATTACCATTGCTACATCATTGTCATCACAAACTTGAACAGAGTCTTGATCATATTTCGACCCTCCTGGTTGAGCAATCGCTGTGATACCTCGACGATGTGCTAATTCAGCAGTATCTGACATTGGTAAAAATGCATCACTTGACATCACATATGTCTGTCTTAAAGTTGCATCTTTCTCTTCGGCTTGTTTTAGTGCAATCTCAGCAGAACCAACACGGTTCATCTGTCCTGCACCAATCCCCAAGGTCATATAATCATTTGTAACGACGATAGCATTACTTTTAACATGTTTTACAACTTTCATACCAAAGTTCATCGCTTTTAGTTCTTCAAGTGTCGGTTGTCGTTTTGTCGAGACATCCCAAGCATTTGGAATGTCTGATAAAGAATCTTTTATCAGTTCGTTGGATTGATCCACTGCTTGAACTAATAATCCACCTGAAACTGAAACATATTCTTCTTGATCCTTATTTAACTCTTCATCAAAATCGATGGTTAAAAGACGTAAATTTTTCTTTTTAGTTAATCTTTCTAATGCTTCTGAACTAAAACTTGGAGCAACTATAATTTCTAAGAATATCTTCCCTAAAGCGTTTGCTAATTCTAGTGATACTTCTCGATTCACGACTACAATTCCACCATAAATTGAAACTGGGTCCGCTTGTTGGCAACGTTCAAAAGCTTCTTCAATTGTATCGGCTATTGCCACACCACAAGGATTCATATGTTTGACTGCTACGGCAACCGGTTCTGTAAACTCTTTTGCAATCTTAATCGCTGCATCTGCATCTTTTAAATTATTGTAAGATAATTCTTTTCCATTCAATTGAACGGCTGCTGCAATGGAAGATTTCGGTGCATTGAGTTCTTTATAGAAGGTAGCCGATTGATGACTATTCTCCCCGTAACGTAAAGATTGCTTTTCTGAATAAGTTAATGTCTTGTGGGACCACTGGTTAACTTCAAAGTTTTGTTCTTTCTTGTTAAACTGATCTAAGTAATCTGAAATTAATGCATCATAATGAGAGGTCAATTGAAACACTTTACCAGCTAAATACTGTCTAAATTCATAAGTACTTTCATTATTATCTGTAAGTTGTTGAATTAATGTTGGGTAATCTGCGGGATCTGTAACAACGGTGACTGATTGATAGTTCTTTGCTGCACTACGTAGCATTGACGGACCACCGATATCGATATTTTCAATCGCATCTGCCAATGTGACATCAGGTTTAGTAATTGTTTCTTTGAACGGATATAGATTAACAATGACATAATCAATCGTTGAAATACCGTGGTCATTCATAGCTTGTATATGCTCATTATTATCGCGTAACCCTAATAAGCCACCATGTATTTTGGGATGTAACGTTTTTACACGTCCATCCATCATTTCTGGAAATTCTGTATAATCTTCCACGGCAGTTACCGGAATACCCGCTTCTTCGATAGTCTTAAAGGTGCCTCCGGTTGATAATAATTCAATTCCATTATTTACAAGCGTTTGAGCTACTTCGATGATTCCAGTCTTATCAGATACGCTAAGTAGTGCATATTTTGTCATTTTACATTGATTCCTTTCTCATTGAACTCTTTTGCCAATTGTTGAATCACTTTCGGATATAAAGAGTGTTCGATTTGATGAATTTTATTTTCTAATTTTTCTAATGTCCATTCCGGTTGAATTTGAAGTCTTTCCTGAGCAATAATTTCTCCTGTGTCAATCCCTGCATCAACATAATGGACTGTGACTCCACTCTCTTTTACACCAGCATTATATGCGTCTTGTATGCCTTTACGACCAGGGAACGCCGGTAAGAGTGATGGATGGATATTAATAATTTTTTTCGGATAGTGATTGAGTATGTCCGCTCCAATAATTCGCATAAAGCCAGCTAGAATGATTAAATCAACTTGATGAGCCTCTAAATATTTAATAATTTCAAGCTCCCATGCTTGGCGACTTTGGCAGTCTTTGGGACTTAAGATTAAAGTATCAATCCCTACATCCTTTGCCCGTTTAACCACATAAGCTTTAGGATTGTCACAGACTAAACAATTAATATTTACCGCTATCTCTCCTGCTTTGACTGCATCAATGATGGCTTGAACATTTGATCCATTCCCTGAAGCGAATAGTGCTAGATTCATAGTCAAGTACTACTCCTTATCTATATTTAGACGAACAGTTTCGCCCTCATTCTTTTGATCCTCGATGCGTCCAATAACCATACTTTCATTGATACTTGAGAGAATTGTTTCTACTTTTGTTTCTTCAACTGCTAAGACCATCCCGATACCCATGTTAAAAACGTTAAACATTTCCTCGAGATCTAACTGGCCAAATTTCTGTAATTCATTAAATATAGTTGGAATGGTCCAAGAATTAACATCTACAACTGCTGTTAAATTCTTTGAGAACATCCGAGGTAGATTCTCAAAGAAACCACCACCGGTAATATGAGCTATCCCATTAATACTTTGTGAATCTACAAACGGCATAACTTCTTTAACATAAATCTTAGTGGGTGTTAATAAATGATCAATCAATGTATGTCCATCTGATAGTTGATCTTCAAAGTTCATTTCATGGTCTTTGAAGAATATTTTGCGTACTAATGAATAACCATTTGAGTGAATGCCTGAACTCGGTAAACCAATGAGCACATCCCCAGCCTTAACTTTAGAACCGTCTAGAATATTTGCTTCATCAGCAACTCCGACACAGAATCCCGCTAAATCAAACTCACCATTTGCATATAAATCAGGCATCTCAGCTGTTTCGCCCCCAACAAGTGCAGCATTGGCTTGAACACAACCTTCCGCTACACCTGAAACGATTTGTTCAATATCTTCTGGAACTGTACTGCCTACAGCAAGATAATCTAAAAAGAATAAAGGCTGAGCACCTTGGGCTAAGATATCATTGACACACATGGCCACTGCATCGATACCGATGGTGTTTAATTTACCTGACTGTTGAGCAAGTAATATTTTTGTCCCAACACCATCCGTACCACTAACTAATACTGGATTTTTGTATTGCTTCGTGTCCAACTTAAACAATGCTCCAAAACTTCCTAATTGGTTCATAACTTCTGGACGCATTGTTCTGTTAACGTGCTTTTTCATTCGTTCAACTGCATCGTATCCTTTTTCAATATCGACACCTGATTGTTGATATGCATTACTCATCACTAAATTCTCCTTTTATAATTTTCTTTTGTAATGGGGTTAAACTTTCTTGAAATTCATTCTGATAATCTCCTATATCTGAAGGGTATTGACCGGTATAGGCGTCTAAACTAACTCCCTGATCCGGGATATTCTTATCAAAATTAATACTATCAACTAAGCCTTTAACTGACAGGTAGCCAAGTGAATCACTACCAAACAATTCATTTAACTCTTTAATTGTGTAGTTCGCAGCAATTAATTCCTCTGTATGTGTTGTATTAATGCCGTAATAGTTTGGGAATCGAATAGGCGGACTGGCAATTCTTAAATGAACTTCTTTCGCTCCAGCCCCTTTAAGTAACTCAACTAAGTGGCGCACTGTCGTCCCCCGCACTATCGAGTCATCAACAAGGACAATTGATTTATTACGTATTAGACTTTCAACAACAGAAAGTTTATACCGAACTCCTTGTTCCCGTAATTCTTGATTGGGTTGGATAAATGTTCTACCAATATATTGATGTTTAATTAATCCGATCTCATAAGGCAAACTATGTTCTTCGGCGTAACCACTTGCAGAAGAAAGTGATGAGTTAGGTACGCCAATCACTAAATCTGCCCCGTGTGTTGGCCGTTCTTTAGCTAAACGGCGCCCCATCTCTTTTCGTGCAGTATGAACATTAATTCCTGAAATATCAGAATCAGGTCGTGAAAAATATATAAATTCCATTGGTTCAAGTGTTGCTTTCTGTGAGTTAGTGTAGTTTGTGATATGATAACCTTCATCATTTATAACTACATATTGCCCAGCCTGCACTTCTGTGACGTATTTTGCCCCAACACTTGATAACACACATGTTTCGCTAGCTAAGATATAAGCACCATTAGAAAACTGTCCGATGACTAGTGGTCTAAATCCATGTTTATCCACGGCTCCATACAACGCATCATCCGTTAATAAACAAAAATTAAACCCACCATTTAATTGTTCGATGGATGATTGAAAAGCATCTGTAAAATTATTCTTCTTTGAACGTCGAATCAAATGAATTAAAATTTCAGCCGCAGAGTTTGTGGAAAATACGGCCCCCTCGTCCTCTAATTGTTGACGTAAAGACAAGGCTTCAGTTAAATTTCCATTATGCGTGATGGCTATCGATTGATTATTGAAGTGAAATAATAACGGTTGAATATTCGAATCATCTGCCTGATCGCTAACAGTGGCAGAACGAACCTGACCAATGGCGCTGTTCCCTACTAACTTCTCTAATTTATCTTCTGTATCAAAAATATGTGAAATTAATCCTCGACCGCGAAAACTCGTAAAAGTGTTCTCATCTTTTGTTACTATCCCAGCACTCGTTTGCCCCCGGTGTTGTAAAGCATGAAGTCCAAAATAGGTGATTTTATTAGCTAAGGGATGATTCCAAATACCAAATAATCCACCAGACTCTACGACACTATCGATACCACGGAAATTCGCTCCTATCGAGCTGATTCCTTCAATCGTTCTCATCAAATATTTCACTCCCATTCGTATATTTATATAAAAAACTTTTATTTGTCATATTTAAGTTACACCTTATAAAAATTTGAAACAATCTTTATGAGAACAATTCAGAAGCTTTATAGTCGAACGTTCGGCTTAAAATAATATTTATATTTACATAAGACTTGTAAAGTTATTCGTAAGGGTTTTTATCTAACAGTTGAATTTTTAAAAATAGCATACAAATTTATCAAAAAAATAGAGCAGCAATAAGCTACTCCAATTCAAATTTATTTAATTTATCCCATTCCTCACGTAAAATCCCCATGCGAATTGAGTCATAATAATAATCATTGTATAGTCTTACTTTACGTATTCGCGCTTCCATCTGCATGCCTAAATTCTCAGCGACTTTGATCATCGGTTCATTTCCAGACCAAGTCGTCAACCCAACACGAACTAAGGGTAATGTATTAAATAAATGACTAATCCAAAGAGATAATGCACGCCTACCAATATGTTGTCCTCGATTGGACGCATCATAAATCACAATACCAGTTTCTAACCACAGCGATGGTTCGTGCTCCCAATAATAGGAGACAGTCCCGATCAGCTTTCCTTTATATTCAATTGCCCATCGATCAACTTGATCAACCCATTGATTAGAATCCTTTAGAAAATTATCATAGGACTTTGATGCATGTGGGTAGTAAGGTGCATCCCATTGTTTCCATTCTGGATTATCTTCCTTAAATATAAACTCCCACAATTGATTTAAATCTTGTTCTTTCAATGTGCGGATAATTAATTCGCTATCTTTATACATAAATTTGACTCCTCTAAACATGTAATTATTCTCCACAACTATATTGTACCTTACCAACACAAAAAAGTGGGCATATAAAGACAAAAACCCAAGTCATTTACCTGGGTTCCGTTTTGTATTAGATAGCAACTAATTGTTTTGAATATGATCGGGTGCGCAACTTTGTGTATTTACGTTTGTAATCTGCTACTTCGCTAGGAAGACATAAAACAAAATGTTCGGGAGCAATTTCGACGAATTCTAACTCATCTAATTCACTATCAGAGTAAGTCATGCCTTCATATGTCATGCGGTCTCTTTCTTTTTCCTGTAGTGGCTCTGCTTCAGGAATTGCTGATAGCAATGATTCCGTATAAGGATGCAGTGGATTTTGATATATTTGTTCAGTTGAAGCTAATTCTACCATACGGCCTTGGCTCATCACTCCAATTCGATCACTAATATATTTCACCATTGATAGATCATGTGTTATGAATAAATATGTCAAATTTTCTTCTCGTTTTAGTTTTCGAAGCAAGTTAACAATTTGGGCCTGAATTGAAACGTCTAAAGCGGAAATTGCTTCATCGGCTATGATTAATTTTGGTTTTAACGCTAAGGCTCTTGCAATCCCAACACGTTGACATTGACCACCAGAAAATTCGCGTGGATAACGGTTTGCATAGGCGGGATTAAGTCCCACTTGCTTTAACAAACTTGTGACAGCTGCATTCAATTCTTTTTTATCCTTAACTAAACCGTGAACTTTCATAGGACCGCCAATTATCTCTTTGACTGTCATCCTTGGATTCAATGAACTATATGGGTCTTGAAAAACCATCTGAATATTTTTATGGAAGTCTAATAATTGCTTACGTTGTGTAATTTTTGCAATATTTTGACCCATAAAACTAATCTCACCGTGAGTGATATCTTCCAACTTCATTAGTAATTTACCTGTTGTTGATTTCCCGCTTCCAGACTCACCAACTAATCCAAATGTTTCACCTTCATATATGTCTAAAGATATTTGATTGACTGCTTTAACTACCTGAGATTTATTTGGATAGTAATGTTTACTCACATTTTTTAACGTTACAATTGAATGGCTCATAAGTTTATCACCTCTCTATTTAATGAATGAAACACATTGAATCGACGTTGAATCTCATCAGGGGGTTGGATTTTTGGAGCGCGCTCATCTAATAACCATGTGGCAGCAAAATGCGTATCTGTTACTTTAAATAAAGGTGGCTCTTCGACAAAATCTATAGCCAAGGCATATTGGTTTCGCGGTGCAAACGGATCCCCTTTTTGTAAATGCATCATATTTGGCGGTGATCCAGGAATGGTATAAAAATCAGCATCCTCTAAGCTCAGTGATGGCATAGAGGCAAGAAGCCCCCATGTATAAGGATGTTGAGGATGATAGAATACTTCATTCACACTGCCATGTTCGACAATCTTACCAGCATACATAACCGCTACACGGTCAGCTACATTAGCAACAACACCTAAATCATGGGTAATAAAAATCAATGATGTATCAAATTCATCTTTCAAAGAATTCATTAATTCAATGATTTGTGCTTGAATGGTTACATCTAAAGCAGTGGTTGGCTCATCAGCAATTAAAATTTTGGGTTTGCAAGCTAAGGCTAAAGCAATCATCACCCTTTGGCGCATCCCACCAGAAAATTGGTGGGGGTATTGTTGGCTTTTGACTTCTACTTGAGTGATACCAACTTTTGCCATCATATTTTTTGCTTCTTCCATCGCTTCACCCGCAGCCAAACCATGATGAACTTGTAGCGATTCAGCGATTTGCTTACCAACTGTCATCACAGGATTCAACGATGTCATAGGATCTTGAAAAATCATAGCAATTTCTTTACCACGAATATGTGTCATGTCATTGTCAGATATCTTTAATAAATCTTGCCCCTCGTAAAGTATCTCGCCACCTGTAATTTGGGTGACTTTCTTTGGCAACAAGCGAGTAATAGCTTTAGTTGAAACGGACTTACCTGATCCTGATTCTCCAACAATTGCGAGGGTTTCACCTTTATTCAAGGTGAAACTTACATCACGAATTGCATGAACTGGATCTTCTAAAGTCTTGAATGAGATTTTTAGATTTTTAACTTCTAATATCGGTTCACTCATCATATCTACCATCCTTTCCTACATAGATTATTGTTCAATGCTCCATGTCTCAATATCGAATAAACTTCCTAACCAAAATGGTTTAATACCACCTGTTAACTTTTTAGATTGGGTGATAAATTGTAATTCACTATACAAGGGAACAAGTAATGCCTCTTCTTGGAAATAAGCTTGAATTTCTTGATAAACTGGGAAACGTTCTTCAAATGATGTTAATGTTTTGCCACGTAACATCAAATCTTCTAAGTGGTCATCATTTAGTTGTGCATAATTAATTGATGACTTAGACCAATATGAACTTTGGTCAGGGTCTAAATTAAATGCCAGGCTTAATAAAGCCAATTGATAGTCACCCTTACCTACATTTGATAAGTGTGTTGCAAAGTCAGCCGTAATCTGTCTTACATTCAGACCTATTGCTTCTAAATCTTGTTCAATCAAGCTTGCAGATGTCATTCGTGTCACATTACCAGTTGGAACAGATAGGACAATCTCTTGCGACATATCAAAGCCAGATTCTTCTAATAAAGCCTTGGCAGCTTCAGGATCGTAGGCTACTGGAGCTAAATCAGGATCAGTATATGGATTCATTGATGTTAGAGTAGCAGCAGGAATCTCTCCCTCTCCTAAAATTAAGTCGCTAACTAATCTATCGCGGTTAATAGCCATTAAGAATGCTTTTCTAACATTCGCATCGGTTATCACGGCATTATTGAAATACATAAATTGGATACTCGTTCCCGGGTTAGCTTCAATAGTTAAGTTATCATTTTCGCGCAACATATTAATGTCTGTAATTGGAATAACCCCAATTCCTCCACCTGCCGACATATCCACAGTTCCAGACTGTAAAGCTGTCACTAATGCCGTACTATCCATTATTTGGATAAAGATATTTTTAATTTTAGGTTCGCCTCTAAAGTATGTTTCATTAGCCTCCAATTGAACGTAAGAGCCATTCTCATATTTTACAAATTTATATGGGCCTGCAAAGACAGTTGGGTTAGTCGCAAATTCAGAGCTTCCTAAGTTATACAAATCTTGCTCTTCAACGACATGTTTTGGTGCAATTAATAATTTAAAACCTATATTTTCATTTACATAAGCTGGGTCGGCAGGTTCTTTTAACGTGAGTGTTAAAGTCTTATCGTCAATGACTTCTAACCCGCTAATTGAATCAGAACCTTCAACTAATTTACCGTCATCTCCTAAGCCATCTATCGCTGTAATATAAGATGCTGCATGAGTCTCAACCTGTGGATCAGCAATCGTGGTTATAGTAAAGGCAACATCATGAGAAGACACTGCCGTTCCATCGGACCAATTTACATCATCTAAGATAGTGATGGTATAAAGTTGATTATCATCTGTCGTAATTTCCGCTATGTTTGAGCTGAATACACCCGCTTCAGGTTGATCTACTAATGAGGGATACATGAATCGCTCTACCCATTGCGCCACAACATCCGAAGAATTAAAGATATTCAAACCAGATACAGTATTAGTTACCCCAATGTTCAAGGTGTCATTGAATTCTTGTGCTTGAACTTGTCCGTAGTTTGACAATCCACCAACCAATGTCGCCATAAGAGTTAAAGATAAAATTAAATATTTCAATATTTTTTTCATAGGATTCCCTCCAAATTTATATTTATTATGATACTTCCCCTTCAATTGCACTACGCAATCCTTCTCCAACAAAATTAATTGATAGAACTGCTAAAAACACCATGATTCCTGCTGGTACCCAACGCCAAGGCTGGCTTGATAATACAGTCAGTGATTGAGCGTTTGCCAGGATATTCCCCCAACTTGCTGTCGGAGGTACAACCCCTACACCAAGAAAACTTAATGACGCTTCCGTTATAATGGAAGTAGAGATACCAAAAGTCATATTCACCAATATTGGTGATAAGACATTGGGAAAGATATGTTGGAATAATATACTCGGCGTGTTATATCCTGAGGCTACTGCTGCTTGAATATAGTCTGCTTGACGAATCTTCATGACTTCGCCTCGAACTAAACGACATAGAGATGGCCAAGCTAAGAATCCAATTGCTAAAGTCACTGTCCAGACGCTAGGCCCTACAACGGAGACTATAACTAGAATGACCATAAAATAGGGAAAGGACATAATTACTTCCGTAAAACGCATAATAATTGAATCCCATACTCCCCCTAGAAATCCCGAGATCAGACCTAAGGTCGTTCCAATGACTGTATATATTAATACAGAAGCCACTCCAACAAATAAGGATATTTGATCACCATAGATAATACGGCTCATCATATCTCGACCAATTTCATCTGTTCCTAACCAATGTGCACTACTTGGTGGTGCTTGGAAAGGTCCCACAGTCATATTCGGATCATAGGGAGCAAGGACTTGAGCAAAAACTGCAACCAGTAAAATAATTAAAAAAATAATCAAGCCTAAGACAGCCAGCTTATTGCGTTTAAATCTTTTCCAAAGTACGCTCCAGTAACCTTCTTCGCTAATTTGTTCAGCTTGGTCAGTCTCATAGGCTCGTTCCATCCAGTTGAGTTCCCCAGCATTTACGGCCTGGAATAAATCTTGTTCTGTCATCTAGACTACCTCCTAATATCGAATTCGTGGATCAACATAAGCATATAAAACATCAACAATTAAGTTACTGAACAAAACAGTTACGGCAGAAAGTAAATTAATAGCCATTATCACCGGATAATCTCGAGCAGAGATTGAAGACATCATTAATTGCCCTACCCCTGGCCAACGGAAGACTTGTTCAGTAACGATTGCTCCCCCAATCAGTCTTGGTATATCTGATCCAATCACGGTAATAATTGGGACTAATGCATTTCGTAACCCATGTGTGAAGGTTACTTTATTATCAGATAATCCCTTTGAAATAGCTGTTCTCATATAGTTCTCTTCATAGACTTGTATCATTGTTGAACGGATATACCGCGTCATATTCGAACTATAAGAAGTTGCTAGAACAATCACTGGTAGAATATAATACTGTATCCGTTCAATGATTGAATCTTGCCCACCAAGTGTTTCACGCCCGCCAGTTGGTAACCAACCAAGTTGCAAAGCAAAGATATAAATGAGTCCTAAACCTAAGAAAAAGTTTGGAACAGATACACCCGCAAATGAAGTAGTCGTTACTAAATTATCAAACCAACTATTCTTATGCTTGGCACAATAGATACCTAATGGGATAGCTATAGCATAAGCAACAATTAAGGTTAACCCCATAAGCTGCAAAGTTGGCCAAATTCGTTCTAGCAATAATCCAGCAACACTCGTTCGCGTATTAAAAGAAAATCCCAGATTTCCTTGTAATGTGTTAACCAACCACTTTCCGTATTGAACAATTTGTGATTGATTTAACCCTAACCGCTCTCGCATCATTTCAAGCTGCTCCGGTGTAGCATCTGGTGTAACATATAAATCAGCCGCATCTCCTGGGGCAAGATTTACAATTGCAAAGGCAAAAATTGATACTAAAAGCATTACCGGGAGCATAACAATCAATCTGCGTATAATATACTTCATCATATATCTACACCACCTAACTGGTGCATTAAAATTGTTAAATATACTTCTATTCCTTTAAGAAGTCCTTGTTCGTCTAATTCAAACTTAGGATGATGCAATGGGTAAGACTCTTCTTTATCTATACCTTTGACTCCAATATTTAAGAATGCTCCTGGTACTTCTTTTAAATAATAAGCAAAGTCTTCGCCAATCATGGCAGCACCAGTCATTGGGCCGATTTCAACAATATTATCGAATAATTGTGTTTGTTGAACTTGTTCAATTGCTCGCTCAACCAGTTCTTTAGTATTTAATAAGGCTGGGTAACCATCACGATAGAATATATTTGCTGTACTATCGTGCATATTAGCAATGGCGTTAATCATTTGATGGAACTTTCTTTTAACTACTTGTCGAATCTCTTCAGAGAAAGTTCGAACCGTCCCTGATATGACGGCTTGGTCAGCAATGATATTTATTGCAACACCCCCACCAGCATTCACACTAGCAAAGGTTAGTACAGCAGGGTGGATAGGATCTACATAACGACTGACAATCGATTGTAAAGTTGTAATAATTTCTGAAGCAATAATGACTGAGTCAAGCGATTGGTGTGGCTTAGCTCCATGTCCCCCTCGCCCTTGAATCTTAATCTCAAACGTATCTGAAGATGCTGACCCATAATCTAAAGAATAACCTACACTTCCTACGCAGTGTTCTGGAACAACGTGAAGACCGTAAATCGAATCAACGTCATCAAGTGCCCCATCTTCAATCATACTCTTGGCTCCTCCAGGTTGACTTTCTTCAGCATTCTGGAATATAAAGACAATCGTACCCGAAAAATCAAAACGGAAACGATTCATAATACGAGCTACCCCCAGCAACATTGCAGTATGTGCATCATGTCCACAAGCATGCATCACGCCGTTGTGAATGGATTTAAAATCTAACTGTGTCTCTTCAGTAATCGGTAAGGCATCCATATCTGCACGTAAGGCAATGACCGGTCCTTCATTATGTCCATGTATTTTTGCTACAATTCCATATCCATTACCAACATTTCGTTGAATATCTGTGATTCCATACGAGCGTAATTGTTGATAGACGAAATCAGATGTCTTCTCTTCTTGAAATGATAATTCAGGATATTGATGTAGGTGACGTCTTATTTTAATAACATCTTCTTCAACGACCTTTGCCTGATATAACCAATCAGTTCGTTGTTTTATTATAGTTTCAACATTCATTTTAAGACCCCTTTCTTGGCATAACAATAATGATTAACCAGCCCAAAAATACTCTGAACCCCTGTCAATATACAACGCTCATCAAGTTGGAACTTTGGATGATGATGCGGATAATTCTCAGTTGTATGCGCCCCAGCTCGAATATAATAGAATGAACCTGGTATCTTCTCTACATAATAGGCAAAGTCTTCTCCACCCATTCGTGGTGGAGTTTCAACGACATTGCTTTCTGAAAATTGTTCAGTGAATACCTCAGATAAGAGATTTGTTTCATTTTGGTGGTTAAACAGAGGTGGATAACCGTCAATATAGTCAATCTTAACTACAGCCCCATGTGCTGAAGCCACTTGTTCTGCTACTTCATAAATACGTTGTTTGATGAGTGTTCTCAAGGATGGATTATAAGTTCTAACTGTCCCAGATATATTCGCATAATCTGAAATAATATTATCTCCCCCTGTCCCAGCATGGAAGTTGGCCACTGTCAATACCCCTGAATCTAATGGGTTTTTATTTCGACTAATAATCGTTTGTAGCTGTTGAATAATAAAGGCAGCTACAACCGTTGAATCAACTGTCACATGAGGCGTTGCAGCATGTCCCCCATTGCCTTGGACTCGTATAGAAAAAGAGTCAGACGCTGCTAATGCATAGCCATGGCAATACTCAACCACTCCGTCATACGGCAAGTCACCTCGAACATGAATCCCATAAATCGCCTCTACATCATCTAATTCTCCAGATTCCATAATGCTCTTTGCACCACCTGGTTTTACTTCTTCCGCATGTTGAAAGACAAAAATTATTGTTCCTTTAATCTCTGATTGGATATCAATCAAATGCTTAGCTGCAGTAAGCAACATAGTTGTATGAGCATCATGTCCACATGCGTGCATAACACCTTTTGTCTTAGATTTATACATTAGATCTGTTTCTTCGGTGATAGCAAGTGCATCAAAATCTGCTCGAAAGGCAATCGTTGGTCCTTCTTGTGATCCCACAAGTTTAGCAACAATACCGCCACCACCTACATTTGTTTTAATATTTTCATAACCGTACTGTAGGAGCTGATCTACAATGAACGCCCTTGTCTGATGTTCTTGAAAAGATAATTCAGGATTTTGATGGAGATACCTAAACATTGCTTTTGCTTCATCGAATGAATCCTCTAAATTATATGTCATGTTTTCTAACATTGATTTTTCGTGCATTCAATCACTCCTTTTGTTTAATACCGAAATCATATTATATATTCATGAGAAAAACAATTACTTTCTTACTTGTTTTTAATCTATTAACATAAAGTGTCATACAACCTAACATTAATAGTTATTAAATAAATAATTAAATTTTTTGGACCATACCTAGGGCTAGTTTGATTGCATCACCCTTATTAAATCAACGATAAAATCGGATATATATTATTGCATAGAGGGTTTTAGGAGTAGTTTTACTTCTTTATTGGCCTTTAAATTTTCTGTTTCAGGAAAAAAACATGTTAGATTATATACATTATTTTATTAAGAAAATAATTTTAATTTCACCGTAATTTAAGTAATTATTTTTATCAAAATAAAAGTTAAGCATAAAAAAACGAGCAGAAATCTTTTCAGATTTCGACTCGTTGTTAGATGTTTTTTAAAGTTAATATGCTAGTTTTTTTATGAGGGAAGAAAGTTTCTTTTCTATAATTAAAGTCCCGATTATAGCTACGACAATGTTAGATATAGCGACACTGAACGCACTAATCCAAAACGGTGCACCCACTGCATAATGCAAGGTCGCCCCAACCACGATACCACACCATATTCCATAAGCTATACTTTTAATATAAGCGGATTTGAATAATCGGTTAAACACATAAAGAGTCACGGATTGAATTAGAAAACCCGATAATATATCAATAGGCCCTAATGGACTAAAAATATTACTGATCATCACACCAAAGAGTATTCCTGGTGCTAATTTAGGTTGATAAAATGGAACTGGTACTAATAATGTTGACACTCTAAACTGAAATATCCCACTAGAGATAGGGTTAATTAAAGTCAAGGCCACGTATAATGATGCTAACAACGCATTATTAACTAATTTTTTTGTTTTTATACTTTGCATTTTATGCTACCTCCAGTCCATTCGCTTCAAAAGCTTTTTTGCGGTCAATACACGTACCACAAACTCCACAAGCAGGGTCAGTCCCTTTGTAACAGCTATAAGTTAGCTCATAAGGTACCTCCAATTCAATCCCTGTGGCTACAATATCTTTTTTTAACCTAGTCATGAAGGGAGCTTTTATAGATACAGAATTATTTGTACCAAGCTGAATCGCTTGATTCATTGTTTGAATAAATTCAGGCGAACAGTCAGGATAAATTGTTCCGGACTCGTCTTGATGTGCACCGAAGTAAATTTCATCAGCTCGATACTGTTTAGCCAATGAAGCTAATATTGCTAAAAAGACACCATTTCGAAACTCCACTTCTGTATTAAGTTCATTAGTTTCTCCATATGCTCCCTCAGCAATTGGGATGTCGTTATTTAAACTCAAGGCAGATTGACTATCTGAAAAAATTGAACTTAAATCCATAATTTTATGTCTGACTTGATAATATTCACTGACTTTTTGAGCGGCTAGTAATTCCATTTGTTCATGTTGTTGATTATACGTAAAAGTAATTGCTAATATATCTGGATCGATTGCTTTAGCAAGAGCTAAGGCTGTAGAGCTATCAACTCCACCACTTAATAAAACTAATTTCATCATTATACCCCCTTTAACCTAACGGTTATCCACTTTCTCAGGATATAAATCATGATTTTTAAGTCGTTCCCAAGCCATATCGTCCCACTTTGTTCCGGGTTGACCATAATTACAATATGGATCAATCGAGATTCCACCACGAGGTGTGAATTTACCCCATACTTCAATATATTTTGGTTCCATCAGCTTAATGAGGTCTTTCATAATGATATTCATACAATCTTCATGAAAGTCACCATGATTACGGAAACTGAATAAGTAAAGTTTTAATGACTTACTTTCAACCATTTTCTCCCCTGGAACGTAGCTAATGTAAATAGTTGCAAAATCTGGTTGTCCTGTCATTGGACATAAAGACGTAAACTCGGGACAATTAAATTTAACAAAATAATCATTATCCAAATGCTTATTTGGAAACGATTCTAAAATTTCTGGCGCATAATTATCTAAATAATTTGTCCCTTGATTCCCCAACAAACTTACATTACCCATTTCTTCATTACTTCTACCTTGCATTTTTTCTCTCCCTTTCGGCAAATTGAAAGCATCAAAAAAAGAGATGTCTATATAACACCTCTAGAGTTTTATCTTAAAATTAGCCCTAGTTTTGTTTAATGACAGGATGGTTACGAACTGTCATATTTAATTAAGCTTCATTATAACTGACTAAGTATATATTGCAATGACTTAGTCTCCTTGACTTAAAACATGTTGCATTCTTTCAATAAATCGCTGCGTAAAAAGTACACTATCTACATCTAAACAAAAGGAAAAACATATTTAAGTCGCTTACAGTAGGCTAGTTCTCCTTAATTGCCAGTTATCTGCGACCAGATAGCTTGTTAGAGGCTCGCTAACGCTCGGTCAGGGCTAACGCCCTAACAACCCTAAAAAACCTCTTAAAATCGTTTTTAAGAGGTTTCAAAGGATTCCCGGGTAACTTAATCGAATTAGCCTCTAAAAGGATACAATATACTGTAAATTATAATCATTTCAAAATGAACACAGTAAAAAAGCCCACCCATGTTTGTGAGCGGACCTTTTTTATTAACATAATTGATTTTAGTAGAATTAATTACTTTTTGAGCAAATCTTTGTAAGGGAATAACCAGAATAGGATAACTATACTAAAAATTATTATTACTATTTTTAACCATAAGGGAAGTGAAAGAGTCACTTCTCTTACTGATTCCCCCCATTTAGAATTAATAAAATAACGAATAAATTGATTGATCAAAAAGAAAATTCCAATTGCCCAGAAGACAATTTCTTTAATTTTATCCATTTTTAACACCTCAATTTATTAAAATAAGACAAACATGATTGATTTTACTGTCCAATGAGCAACAGTTCGATTCCACCCATGGTCAACTAAGAAGTTTTCTGCTCCAGTTTGCAAATCATCTTGCCAACCAAATAAGTAATCAGTTATATCAGCAACAGTTTTAGAACCAACTTTTGCTGCTAACCACTTGGCTAATTTTTTTATCGCCGTAGTTTTCACACTTCGAGTTGAAAAATTGCCATTTTCGGTAGTATAAGCTTGAAGAAGTTTCACTTGTTCTGTTTTAGAAAAATAGCCAGATTGTACTAATTCATTAAATTCTTTTTTCTTATCATCAGGAAGCTTGTTCGTCTGCTCTTCAATTATTTCATCTTGGGTGTCTTTTTTATGTATAGTCGCCTGTTCAGCCTCGTGAGCATAGACGGTTGCACTGCTAAGTGCAGTACTTGCAACCGGTGAAATTGTTAAAGCTACTGCCCCAATGACTAAGGATTTCTTTATATTCATAGATATCAAATCTTTCTTTTTAAATTAAGAGATCTAAAGCTTACCGGCATCATAACATAGTCTTTCTAGATCTTTCTAGTATTCTGGTAAACTTTACAAAACTTAACATGAAAACAACGAAGTAAATATTTTCTATATTCAACTTAATTTTTTCAAAATCTCTAAACCCTTTTTAAAAAAGGGCGCACTTACATACCACTTTTTCAAAGTGGGTATTCCGTGCAATAAATCTGCGTGATCACTTCGTGAACGACAGATTTATTTGTGTGAAAATTGCTGCGCAATTTAAGAATTCGCTTTGTTCATGCTGAAAATAATTTTTGTAAAAATAAACTGTCATAGACTTAAACTGCCGGTTTAATAAATCTAGATTTCCAATAGTTCTTCCCTTCGCATCACCTTCAGTTTCTACTTTAAGATTAATTTTTGTTGTTTGAGTAGCAATTGAAGGGTTCAGTGCGACTTCCACTGCTAAAGGATCATGCATAGCGCCACCAATCTCAGCATCATCAAATTCATTAGTATAGTAGTAATTAGCCATTTCAACCATAGC
This sequence comes from Ruoffia tabacinasalis, assembly GCF_042652985.1. Lineage (NCBI taxonomy): Bacteria > Bacillati > Bacillota > Bacilli > Lactobacillales > Aerococcaceae > Ruoffia > Ruoffia tabacinasalis. The sequence goes on from NZ_JBHSHQ010000028.1 coordinate 36,391, forward strand.
CTCGCTTGCTTTTGTACCTATTGGATGCCAAGACGAGATATCTGTCCCTTTGATCATTGTCTTGAGTGTTACATCCAGACCAACTAATGTCATTGGAATATCACTAGCGAAGACATATTGCGCAGACTTAGAATCTCTATGAATATTTGCTTCGGCATATGGAGAAACATTCCCAGGTACTGTTAGTGCACTCCCCATACTTACAATTTTACCAATCTTTTCAATGGCTTCTTTATCTTTTTTAAATGCATCAGCTAAATTGTTCATAGGTCCAGCCGTATATAATATTAACTCTTCCCCAAATGTATTTGCAGATTCAATGATGAAATCCACTGCACTTTGTTTACTAGGTTGTCTTTTCGGTTCACCTAATTCAACGTTTCCGATACCATTATCTCCATGGATATGTAATAGATGTGGTTGAGGTTCATAGCTCGTCTCACCCCAAGGCGAACTCGCACCTTCAAAAACTGGAATATGACTATGACCTAGTAAATCAAGTAAGTTTATTGTATTCTTTGTTGCGTTCTCTAAAGTGACATTCCCAAAACTTGTAGTGACGCCAATAAGTTCTACTTCTTCAAAACTAAGTGCATGCGCTAAAGCTAAAGCATCATCCACACCCGTGTCTAAATCCATAATCATCTTCATTGTCATCTCATTCACCTCCACGGTCATTTATTATTATCTTATCTAAAGTATAGTTGACTCATCTAATGATAGCTAGTTATCGTTACGTTTAAACACTCTTCAGAATAATATGTTCGCATTCATAACTATATCAAAATTCAAAAACAGCTCCTGCTTGATGAGCAAGAGCTGTTTGTTTAGTCTACTTTTATAAAATCATTCACTAATCCATGTGTAATTAAAATTTCGCTATTTTTAGTAATAACAATGGCTTCTAAATCTTGTATTTGATTAATTTGCTCAATAATATCATGCGCTTCGGCTTGATAATACATCGTTGTATAGAGTTCCCCTGTTAAAGATTCTTTAGAGACTATTGTTAAACTTGCGATATTATTTTTGACTGGGTAACCTGTCTTACTATCAAATATATGATGATATTCTTCGCCATTATAGACAAATGTTCGCTCATAAATACCTGAAGTAACAACCGATTTATCTTTAACCTTCAATAATCCAACTAAATTATTCCTTGTCATGAAAGGATTTTGAACCCCAACTCGCCATAACGTGTCTGGATTTGTTGGATGACTTCCCAGTAATAAGACATTACCGCCTAAGTCAATGATCCCCTTTTTAACGCCTGCTTTTTTCAAGAAGTGTTTGATTTGATCAGCAAAAAAGCCTTTAGCTAATGCACCTAAGTCAATTTCCATCCCTTTTCTTTCTAAATAAACACTTTGTTTCTCGTCATTTAACTGAATCAAATTAGGGTCAATGAGTGTTAAGCGTTCGTCTATCTCGGCTTGAGTTGGAACTTTTGCATCAGAAAAACCTATCTTCCATAGTTTGATTAAGGGGCCAATCGCAATATTTAATGTATTCGATAAATCTACACTATAGACTTTGCCTATCTTAATGAGTTCAAATATATCAGGGTCAACAGCAACAGCTTCGATACCAGCAAATTGATTGACCTTCATCAATAAACTGTTCGCATCATTCGCGCTAAAACGATTTTCGTAATCTAACAATCGTTTTTTAGCTTCGTTTAACAAATAGTGCGCAAATTCATGTTCAATTTGTAAATTAATCGTCGTACCCATTGCTTTAAAAGTAATACTTTCCATATTTAAAACCCCTTAAATCATTATTTAGCCAAAAAAGTTCGAAGATTTACCTCCGAACTTTTACTAAATTATATCATATTAATGTGAAGATGCACCTGATACTGTATCCACTTCTGGTTCTGCTGCATTGCTTTGTGATGCACCTGAAACTGTGTCAGCTTGTTTATTATCGCTTTGTGAAGCGCCTGATACTGTATCTTTTCCTCCTACTAATTCTTGACCAGTTTGTTGTAAGTACCAATCAACTGTTGGTTTAATATCCATAATATATTCATTAATTCCCATGTAATTACCTTCATCATCACGAATTGCTTGATAGTTGTGAACCACAAATTTATCTGGCCCATGTGTTGGTACGTGAACACGGACAATATCTTGTTTTCCTGAACGTAATTGTGAGATAACCCATTTCACATTTTTGTGTGTACGGTCTGGGTGACATGCACCAAGAGGGTTTCCTGGTTGTTCTGGATAACGTTTGGCGAACATTTCTTCTGAAGGTAGAACGCTGTTATAGTATAAGAATTGGTTGTTACTATCAGCAAACGTTAATTCCATTGGCATTGATCTTAAGAATTGATCAATTTGGTTCACTGTTAGGATACCTCTATTAAGTTTGACATAGTCATTTCCTGTCGCTGGGTTTACTTTTTCAGCTGCTTGTTCTACCCAGTCTGGAGCCGTCATCTCTACACCTTCAATTGTTGTGTCAATCTTTCCATTAGCAAATAAATCTTCCTCGATTGGTTTTACCACTTCAGTTGCTCCCCCTTTACCTTCTAATTCTGAAACGACTTTAATAAATCGGATGAATTTTTCTAAGCAAGATGCTAAGAAGTTTATTGTTCCTTGGTCTTTTAAATTATTCTCTTCGTCAAATGCTTCTTTCACATTCCCTAATAAGAACTCATTCCCCGGTAGTACAATCGCATTGACACCTGGTGAGTCTAAGATTTGTCTTAATGAAAGTTGAGCACGTGAAGATCCTTGTGAGAAGTACGATGCACCGACAATCATGACAGGTTTATTTTCGAATGGATGAATTTTAAATGATAGCCACTCAATTAAGCTTTTTAGAGCTGCTGGAATGGTATGGTTATGTTCTGGTGTGGCGATAATCACACCGTCAGACGCTTCAATTCTTTTAGCAATATCTTGAATAACAGGTGATTGAGTTTGGTCATCACTTTGGTTAAATAATGGCACTTTATCAATCTCAACAATATCTAAATCAATTAATTTATTAAAATGTTTTTGGATAAACTGTAATAATAAACGGTTATACGATCCAACAGCATTTGATCCAACGATTCCTACTAATTTCATACTATATTATCTCCTTTATTAGTCTTCCCAAGTGTAGTTATCTGCTTCTTTAACATTAACAGCATGTGCTTCCATTAATTGGCCAGTAATCTCAACGAAAGTTAAGAAATCTGAGAATAAGCCATCAAGTAGTTCAATTTTTTCTTTTGAAATTAATTGCCCTTGTTCATCAAATGCTTGTAATGAATGGTCTAGTAAGTATTCTGAACTTGGCATAATTCTAGCTTTTAATTCTGGTGAGTCTAATATTTGGCGGGCATGCATTTGAGCTCGTGATGAACCAAGTGTTCCATATGATGCACCGACAACCATGACTGGCTTATCAACGAATGGATGTGTTTTAAATGATAACCAACTTAAAGCATTCATTAATGCAGCTGGTACAGAATGATCATATTCAGGTGTACTAATGATTACACCATCAGCCTGTTCAACTTTATCTGATAACTCTTTAACACTTTCTGGTAATTCAATGCTTTTATCTTTGACAAACATGGGTAAGTCTTTAATCTCAACTAATTCTATTTCAGCTTTTTCTGAAAAATGTGTTTCCATATATTGTAATAACTTACGGTTAGTTGAATTATCTGAGTTTGTCCCAACAATTCCTAATAATTTCTTCATTTAAATATCCCCTCTTATTTAATATTCATTTTTTATATATTTTTCCATTGCATCAAGTTCTCTTAAGGCAATTTTATTTCGATTAATTTTTGAATAGGCCCGGGCGTCATAAATTAAAGCTAAAATTGTATCTTTAGACTCTTTTATGGTAATTGCATTTTTTGCTAACTGGATTGCCGCCCTTGCTAGATAATATGTCACATGGTTATCTGAGCAAATAGAAACGGCATGTTCAGCTAAAGCATTACTAATATCTATCTCATCAATATGTGCATAAAACTTACTGCATTCAAAGACGATGTGTAACACACGCCAAACTTCTTCCATATGATGAGTCGGAAAATCATAAATTCGATTTAAGACTTTCGCAAAGTAAAACTCTGCTTTTTCTAACTCGCCTATTTGCTTAAAGATAATACCACTGCCTGTATAAGCGAGTAATTTATATAGTTCATACTCGTTGATAAGATTATCAAGTAATATCTGATCCAACTCATACAACGTATCAATAGTTGAATGCTTATTATAAATCATCACAAATGCCTTTAAATAATGATATCGCATGGTTAATTCTGAGTTATCAATCAGGTTTAAATCGATCTTTTCCAGCAAATTCCCCGCTTTCTCATACTCACTTAAGATGAGTGAGAATTCGGCTTCTTCCATTAACTCTTTTAACTTAGAATTTTTTACTCCAACTTTAGGAAATAATTCACTAAGTGGTAATTCTAACCGGTTGCATAATTTAATAAGTATTTTTAAACTCGGCACCTGACCGTTGTTTTCAAAACGACTTAAAGTTGCTTGGGTGCAGATACCTTCAGCAAGATCACTTTGAACTAAGCCCTTTTGCTTTCTAACTTCGATAAATCTTTCTATGTTTATGATATCACCCCTCAAACCACTTTTTCGCATATTGTGATTACATTCACTATCGAATGCTTTTATTATACATATAACTAATATTAATATCAACCGTTTATATAAAATTTTATATAATTATTATTTATTTAATCGTTTTAAAATATTACATCGGTAATATATATTGAATATGTATAATTAAATATTATAAAGGCCTTGTAAATAAATTAATTATTAATATAATAAGAATAAACTTTGGATTAGGAGATTTTAATTTGAAAATAAATAAGAATGTATTTCATAGACTGTCAATATTCTTTATATTGACGCTACTTGTATTTCCCGTTGATCATAAGTCCGCAGATGCTAACGAACAATTTATTGATAGCAGTGGCTCCTCGATTACACCAGAATTGCCGAAAAGTGCACCAAATGTGCCTGAAGGAGAAACTTATGTCGAGATTAATAATAATATCCCTTACTTTACTAACAAAGATATTACCGCAACAAAAACATGGGTGGAATTTAGTCAATTAGATGACTTAGGTCGCGTAGGTGCTGCTAACGCAGTTCTTTCTGTAGATACCTTACCTGCTGAACAAGAGTCAAGAAAAGATATCTCGGCCATCCACCCTACTGGTTGGCATCAAGGGAAGTACAAGCAAATCGGTAGTGGGGGTTGGCTTTATAATCGATCTCACTTAATTGGTCATCAATTGATTGGCGAAGGTGTCCCAGAATTAAATCTAATGACCGGAACACGATGGTTTAATATGGATGGTATGTTACCTTTTGAGAACTTTGTCGCAAGTACCATCGAAAATGACTTACTTACCGTCCGTTACCGTGTGACTCCTTTCTTTGAAGATGGGAATTTATTGGCATCAGGCGCTTTTATGGAAGGTTTTTCAATTGATGATAACGGTGAAACCTTGCAATTTAATATTTATATTCCAAATAGACAAAAAAATGTTCAGCTTGATTATGGAACTGGTCAGCATGACGGGGAATATATTGAACAAACAGCAATGGCTGCCCCAGTAAACAAGGAACACCCTGGCACTACTTTATACTTCACTGGAAATGCGATTGTGAACAGCTCTTCTTCGAATCAGCCGGTCGATTCCGATGCGACTGAAGGTCAAGGAGAAGTTGAACCTGCTGGATTTGCTGAGGTAGCTACAGAAACGCCGGCAGAAGAATATGTCTCATATAAAAATTGTACAGCTGTTCGAGAGGCTGGAGCAGCACCAATTCATCGCGGTGAACCTGGATACGCTTCACATTTAGATCGTGACAATGACGGCATTGGTTGCGAATAACAAAAAAATAGACTCCAGTTTTTGCTGGAGTCTGTTTTTATATGTGTACTAGTTTATAACTAAACGATTTAAGTAATCCATGTCGCCGGCTAAAATTTCAAAATCAAGGTCTGCGTTATTATCCACATATTCTTCATGGACTGATTTTGGTAATACAACTAAGCCTTTTTGATAGCAATAACGAATCGCAATTTGAGCGGTTGATTTATTGTATTTATCAGCGATCTTTTGAATGTCAGGATTATTTAATAATTTTCCTGTTCCAATTGGAGAGTAAGCTTCAACAATAATGTCATTTTCTTGGCAATATTGAACTAATTGCTCATCGCGGAAACCAATATGGTATTTAATTTGATTTAACATTGGTTTGATTTTTACATTCTCTAGCAGATTTACTAAGTCTTCAATTTCAAAGTTTGAAACACCAATGGCTTTTACTTTACCTGCTTCATATGCTTCTTCCAATGCTCTCCATACTTGCAGATTCTCTTCAAAATATAATTTCTCAATGGGTCCATCGGAATGCATTTTATCCCAAGGACGAGGAGCATGAATGATCACTAAATCAAGATACTCAGTATCTAAAGCCGTTAATGAGTCTTCAATGTCTTTTTTAGCTTCATCATAAGTTTTTGAAAAAGCACTTACTTTAGTAGTTAGGAAAAAGTCTTCTCGGTTCACTCCTGAAGCTTTCATCCCTTTACCGACACCCTCTTCATTTCCATAAGTGCGGGCAGTATCGATGTGTATATAGCCATTATTTAACGCATACGCTGTCATTTGTTCTGCTTCTTCTGAGCTCATTTGCCATGTTCCCAATCCAATCGCAGGGATTTCTAAACCGTTTGAAAATGTAAATACCTCTTTTAATTGTGTCATACATATTTCCTCCTAAACTTGATATGATTATGTTACCATTATTTCTTGAATTCGTATAATAAATGCACCCGGAGGATCAAATGGCAATGTCATTGTTAGTTTTTTTTCTTTTATTCGTACTTTGTTTTGTTATTTATAAATATGAACCTAGAACTATTTTTTTAGGTCTGGTCATGATTTTAGTCGCAATTCAAAGTGTTGTTATGTTTCTGATTTTTAACTTTAATAATTTGGCGCTAATTATGGGTATAATATTAGGTATTCTATTCTTAATTATACCTGTGGTTTTGACTATAGGTTTCTTAAGCAAACACAGAAAATTGTTCAAATGCTTAATAATTAGTTTGTTTGTCGGTATTATCATTTCTCTTCTATTGTATCTGAACGAAATTAATGTCATCGAAATACTTCAACTCCCTTTAATTACATGGGGAATTGGTTACTTTGTTTGTGGTATTTGTTTGGGTATACTAGTCGTTAACAGCTATCTTCTTTCGGCTCTGATGAATTTATTTAGTAAAGAGAAACCAAGCGTAGATTATCTCATCGTTCTAGGCGCTGGATTGAATAAAGAAAAAGTGACTCCTTTACTTGCCAAACGGATTGATAAAGCAATTCAAGTATACAAAGAAGCCCCTGATTTAATATTGATTATGTCTGGTGGTCAAGGTGATGATGAGATGATTCCAGAGGGACTAGCCATGGCTAATTATGCAATAAGCCAAGGTGTCCCAAAAAATCATATTATTATTGAAGATCAATCTGTAAATACATATGAAAACATTTTATTCTCAAGTCAGCACTTTGCCTCTGAAGATGCTTCATTTGCAATTATCAGTACAATGTATCATTTGTTTAGAGCTGAATTGATTGCTAAAAAACTAGGTTTAAAATCTGTGAGCTATGGTGCTGAATCAGGTAAGAAATGGGTATTCAATGCGAATGCTTTTATTCGAGAGTTCTTTGCTTATTTATATATGCAATTGAAGTGGGTTGTCTTATTTTCAATTCTTTATACCCTATTATACAATTTGTTGCACTATGCGGTTTTGATGAATGCGTTCCCATTACCTTTATGATACAGTTAGCATAGAATTTAGGGGGGGATAATTATGAAAGAAAATATGATATTAAAGAAAATGCAGGCAGGCGAACAAGTGGTTGGCACGTTCTTTGAAACGATTGGAACTTCTATCGTAGAATGTTTAGGAATTGCGGGGTTAGATTTCTTCATTGTTGATTTTGAACACAGTACGTTTACTGCGGAATCACTGTTGGAAATTGTTCATACAGCTGAATTACGTGATATGTCTACTTTAATGAGAATAAAAGATATTAGTCGATCGAATGTATTACGTCCATTAGATGTTGGTGTTCAAGGGTTAATTATTCCAAATATTCGAACTGTTGATGAAGTTAAACAAGTGGTTGATTGGGGGAAGTACGCACCCATTGGTAATCGTGGATTTTTCCTATCTCGTGTCACTGATTTTGGCTATAGTGATAAAGTTTCCGATTTACCAGCCTACTTTAAAGAGCGTAATCAAGAAACGTTAATCATCCCACAATGTGAAACACCTGAATGTTTAGAGAATATCGAAGAAATTTGTGCGATCGATGGTGTTGACGGTATCTTTGTTGGTCCTTTTGATTTAACGATTGCCTTAGGTATTCCCGCTCAATTTGATCACCCTATTTTTAAAGAGGCTCTAGCTCGTATTTATAAAGCATGTCGTAATAACAATAAATTTACTTTTATCTTTGGGGCTAATACTGAGCAGGCAAAATATTATAGAGATTATGGCTTTGATGCTGTTACTTGCTCAATGGATGCTTCAATTATGATCGAAGCTTTTAAGAATATGTTAGAAACTGTTAAAAAGTAAAGCTTTGAATCTATTCTTTCCTGTAAATAATTTAAATATATACTATAATATAACTAAAACTTATAGTAGGAATGATAAGATGCTAAGTAAAACAGATGCTAAAATCGTACTCAATGAAATTATGAATTTATATCCAGAAGCTAGACCGACGATGCGTTATGAGAATGCTTTTCAATTATTAATGGTAGTCATCCTAAGTGCACAAGCAACGGATGCCTCTATTGAAAAAATTCAGGACAAATTGTTTGAACGCTACCCTTCGCCTGAAGCGGTCGTTGAATCGAGTATTGAAGAGATTGAAACGTATATAAATACGATAGGCTTATATCATAATAAAGCGCGCTATATTTTTATGAGTAGCCAACAGCTGTTAGATAACTTTGGTGGTGAAGTTCCAACGACACGTAAAGAATTAACATCCTTAACCGGTATTGGTCCAAAGTCTGCCAATATTATCTTAAGTGTCGCCTATGGTGAAGCAGCTTTTGCGGTTGATACCCATGTAACACGGATATGTAAGCATCACAATATTGTTGACAATGATGCGACAGCTCAAGATATAGAAAAGCGAGTGACAGAGATATTACCTCCAGAGCAATGGGGACATGCTCATCAAGCGATGATAAACTTTGGAAGAGAAATTTGTAAACCGCGTAAGCCACTTTGTGAAAATCACCCGCAATTGTATGCACATTTAGGCTAATATTCTTCTCATTCATATTCAAAAAAGGAGCACAGATATATTCTGCGCTCCTTTAGTATTTAATCATAATAGTTGTTTAAATGATTTTCTCTACGGTATTTATTGCGTACTTGGCGATACGCTGCTATAAATGGTATTAACACTGAGGCAACAACAATCCCTAATACATTAAATATAACCGCACATAAGATCATAATCACTGCGGGTAACCAGAATGGTAGTTCTAAGTCTTTCCCTAAGAAAAAAGGTTCGATTAATTGTTCGATAATTTCGACTCCGATATATAAGAAGAGTAATAACCATCCTTGACTCGGATCACCAAATATCCATTCAATAATCACCCAAGGTATAAATGCAATCCCCGCTCCGACGACTGGGATTAAATCTAATAGACTAATTCCAATCGCGAATGCTATGGCATAACCAGGATCATAGCCAATCCCCCAAAAACCTAGAATGAGTAATAATATAACAATTCCGATGACTTTTACTTCTGCTTTTGCAAATAGCCAAATATTTTTAACACCTGTTGAAAATACTTCACCCCAAAATTGTGTGTTTGAATTCATTAAATCTATCCTTTCATTAATTACAGGTTGATTTTATTTTTAATTTTTTAGTATAGTTATATTTTAACAAATTTAGTATAAAAATCATCCGCCCTAAGACGTAAATATGCTCTATAACAAAAGACGCATTAAACAATTAATCTGTTTAATGCGTTTATTTTAGATTTATTTTACAAAGCCATTCCAATTTGTCTCAAGCAAATGATTTAAGTTTTCTTTTTGCCATTTCATATTGAGAATAGCTTTATTGCATTTTAAAATCATGCTCTTCTTTTCACCATAAAATTTGAGTGTGATTTTATATTGAATGAATCCTTTTTTCGCTTTAAAAAATTCAATATCTTCGATTGGAATGATTGCATACTCTCCACTTAAGTCTCCTAAAGTTGTAACGGTTAATAATAGTAGATTATCAGGAGTAAAATACACAATGAAATAATCTGAAGCAACTAAAAATTGAAACTTATTATACATTATAGAAGCCATTAGACCTGGTGGTGTATAACCATAAATATAATTTTTATCTATTTGGCTTCCTGGCATAACTTCTTCTATTAGGGCTTCGATATTCTCAGATTTACTAGCTGTGTTCATAGTATACATCTCACTTTCGTTTATACGGAGTCAATCCTTTAAAATGATTGTCCCGTGACAGGGTCCAGTTCCGGCTTGGGAACTTTTATAATGTTCTCTTTTACTTTATCATACTCGCTTATTTCTCCATAGCGCATGTCGTATGAATCTCCATTCGGATATGCGCCTACAATTATGAAGTCTTCAGTTGAATCCATCTTTTTATGCGCTGTTCCGGCTGGTAGGAATACGACATCCCCTTGAGTAAAGGTAATAATTTTTGACTCAGGACCTCCCAATTGTACCCTCGCTGATCCGGAAATACATGCTAACACCTCATGGGCAATTGAATGAAAGTGATGCTTAGATAAAATTCCATTTATCCAACCATTTGAATAATGATGTTTCTCTAGAAAACCTAGAACGTCCTCTCCAGAATAGTCATTTTGTTTAAAAATCTCATCTAATGCCTTTTTATATATGACGACAGGCAGTTTGTTATTGGGAAAAGGACTATTTTCTTGAAGTTGCATTTTTATTGTTTCCATCTTATATCTCCTATCGTTATATTTATTCTAATACTTATAGTATATTATAACGCTACACTTATTAAATCGCACGAAATTTACCTTGCATTATATCCGCCAGAATATCAAATATATTTCTATATAAATTAAGATAAAAATTATCACAGAAGGATTATCACTTGCTTCTATGAATATAAATTATTTAATAATTGTAAAATTTTATTTGATTTCTGTTCAAAAAGTGAAAATGAGAGAATTCTTATCATATTATTAGAATGGCTAACTTAATGGATTGTAAGCGATAATCTAATTTAGTAAGCAGATTCATCTTTTCGTCTCATTTTACATGCATAATTAACTATGTTATTGTGAAAAACGTGATTATTACAAAAAGATTACAATGAAAAGAGGTAAAATTAGTGAGTAAATTAAGAGTCGAAAACTTAACAAAGATTTTCGGAGACAATGAAAAAGAAGCATTAGACTTAATGAATCAAGGAAAAACTAAAGAAGAAATATTAGCAGCTACAGGTGCAACACTTGGAGTGAATCAAGCTACTTTTGATGTAAAAGCTGGAGAAATTTTCGTTATTATGGGCTTATCAGGAAGTGGTAAATCTACACTTGTTCGTATGTTAAATCGTCTTATTGAACCGACAAACGGTAATGTATATATTGATGAAGCAAATGTATCACAAATGAATAAAAATGATTTACGAGATATCCGTCGTAAAAAAATTAGTATGGTGTTTCAAAATTTTGGTCTCTTCCCTCACCGTACTATTCTAGAGAATACTGAGTATGGTTTAGAAGTACAAGGCGTACCGAAAGCGGAACGTCAAGAAAAAGCGGAACAAGCATTAGATAACGCTGGCTTACTTCCATATAAGGATCAATTCCCTGATCAGTTATCTGGAGGTATGCAACAACGTGTTGGACTTGCAAGAGCGCTTGCTAACGACCCAGATATTTTATTAATGGATGAGGCCTTTTCTGCTTTAGATCCACTAATCCGTCGTGATATGCAAGATGAGTTAATTGAAATGCAAAAAACATTAAACAAAACAATTATCTTTATTACCCATGATTTAAACGAGTCACTAAGACTTGGTAATCGTATTGCAATCATGAAAGATGGTGAAGTTGTTCAAGTTGGTACGGGTGAAGAAATCTTATCAAATCCTGCGAATGATTATGTTAAACGCTTCGTAGAAGATATTGACCGTACTAAAGTATATACAGCGCAACATATTATGGAAGAACCAACAGCTGTTACAACTCAATTAGAGACACCTTCAGAAGCACTACGTATTATGGTAGATGAAGGTATGAGTAATATTCTTGTTGTAGATAAAGATGAACAATTAATTGGATTTGTAACCCGCGAAGAAGTGGAATCATTACTACACCAAGGTCATGATGATATATCAAGTGTTGTTCAATCTGACGTTCCAGAAGTTGAATCTGGCGCATTAATTGATGACTTATTCGATGTGATTCATGATTCTGAAACACCAATTGCTGTTACAAGCAATAAAGGTGAATTAGAAGGAGTTATCGTCCGCAGTAACGTTATTGGTGCCATGACAACCGACACGCAATATGATGTTATTAACAACAATGAGGATGATACAGAAATTAAAGATTCTACTAAGGAGGAATTAGACCATGAGTAGTTTATTAGATATGTTTCCACAGCTACCTTTTTCAGAATGGATTTCTAATTTTATTGATTGGATAACTGCCAATTTCAATGTGTTATTTGATTCATTAAACAGTGTGGGTACAAGTTCAATGGAATGGATGACACGTATGTTAATGTTAATTCCACCACTTGCTTTTATCATTATTGTGATGTTAGTTGCCTATTTCGTTTCAAATAGAAAAATGGGCTTATCAATTTTCGCTGGTATTGGGTTATTATATATTCACAACCAGAACTTATGGGGTAATATGATGAACACCCTAACATTAATTATTGTTGCAAGTTTAATCTCAATTATCGTTGGTATACCTTTAGGTATTCTGATGGCTAAGAGTTCTCTTGCAGAGAAAATCATTCAACCTATTCTAGACTTTATGCAAACAATGCCAGCCTTTGTTTACTTAATTCCAGCTGTTTCTTTCTTTGGAATTGGTATGGTGCCTGGTGTGTTCGCTTCAGTGATCTTTGCCCTACCACCTATTGTTCGTTTCACTAACTTAGGTATTAGACAAGTTCCTGAAGAATTAGTTGAAGCGGCTGATTCATTTGGTAGTACGGGATGGCAAAAACTTTATAAAGTAGAATTACCAAATGCCAAATCAACGATAATGGCTGGTACAAACCAAACCGTTCTTCTTGCACTTTCAATGGTAGTAACTGCTTCAATGATTGGTGCACCTGGTCTTGGTACGAACGTATTAACTGCATTACAACGTGGTCAAGCTGGAGCTGGATTCGTTTCAGGTTTCGCTTTAGTTGTCCTAGCAATTGTTATTGATCGTATCTTACAAAGCTCAAATAAAAGCCGCGTAGACTAAGAACGGAAAGGAGAATAATTTTGAATAAGAAAACAATACATAGAATTATCGGTGCCATTCTAGCTGTTCTGTTCGTAGGTGAAATTGTTTATAGTGTTAACAACACTGAACTTGCAACACGTTCAACGGGAGAAACAATCCAAATAGTTCATAACCCTTGGGATACAGAAATTGCGTCTTCAACAGTTTTAGGCTTAGTATTAGAAGAAGCTGGATACAATGTAAACCTTGTATCAGTTGATAATGCAATCATGTTCGAGTCAATCTCTACTGGTGAATCAGATGTGATGACTGCCGCTTGGTTACCTATCACTCATGGTAGCATTATTGAAGAATATGAAGACGACATGGTTGATTTAGGCCCAAACTTAGAAGGTGCTTCTACAGGAATTGGTGTTCCAAGTTATATGGACGTTGATTCGATTACTGATTTAGATTCGCAAGCAGAACAAACCATTATTGGTATCGAGCCTGGTGCAGGTGCCATGATTCAAACAGAAGCAGCAATGAACAATTATGACAACTTAAGTGATTGGGAATTAGAAGCACCATCTACTGGAGCGATGTTAGCATCACTAGATACAGCGATTCAAAACGAAGAAGAATTTGTCTTTGTTGCTTGGACTCCACACTGGATGTTCTCAGAGTATGATATTAAGATGTTAGAAGATCCTGATATAGTATACGGAGAAGCTGAAGATATCTATACTTTCACTCGTTTAGGCTTTGCTGAAGACCATCCTGAAGCCAACGAAATTGTGGATCGATTCTTTTGGGAAATTGAAGACATGGAAAGTGTTACTCTAGCTATGCAAAATGGTACGGATAACCGTACAGCCGCACAAAACTGGATTAATGAGAATCGTGAAACAGTGGATTCTTGGTTAGAAGGCGTATTTGAATAAAATTAATCTCTTAAAGAATCACACTCCATTAGGAAATAATCCTAATGGAGTGTGATTTTTACTTTTAATATTCTAATGCTTAATAGCGTAATCTTGCAGAGACATTAATTCCATCCGGCATATCATCCTCTGGAACAATATAAATCTTTCCTTTAGCAGTTGCCACTTTTGTTATGAGTTGTTTTAAGAAGTCTTTGTCTGATTCTTCAAAACTACCATTATCAGTAATTGTACCTGATTGAGTATAAGCTTTATTAACCAATAACTCTTCAATTCGCCCTTCTATAGCACTCATGGATAAATCATCTAATTGATTATCAATTCTAAACTTAGGTGCTGTTTCTCTAAAGCGATTGAACATAGTCTCTTGTTCTTTTTTAACAATTTCAACATTTTTGTTCAGGGCTTTTTCTTGAACGGTATTGAAATTCGCATTTGCACCTGACTCTTCAATTCTGTCATCAATTAAATAAGGGTTCTTAGACAAGTCACGGAATACAGCTTGATTTTCGGATAAAGCATATAGAATGAGTGGTAAGTTACGAGCTGAAGAATAATTTTCATGAATGTAATTGTCAACTTCTCTGAAGTAATTCTCACGATCTATGTCTTTTTCATGACTTGTATCATTATGACCATGATAGCCTTGTTCTCCTCCACCTGTCGCACTATACGCACCTGAATTGGCTCCTCCGCCAGTTAATTCTGAACCTAGAGCATCATTTAATGTTCTTGGTGCATCATCATCTTCAAAGTCAATTTCTTTAACAGAAGTAGCATCCCCTTCGAATAAACGAATATCCTCACGATTTAGAATTAATACATGATATTGGTTCGTGTACTGATAGTTTTCAATCAGTGGTGTTAAATTTGGTGCTTTACCTACATTAACTAAATTAGCAACCGGAATACCTAGGTGGTAATAGTAGACTTCGTCTTCTGTAATATATAATGCGAGTCCTCCTCGATAAGTTACTAACTCAACGTCATTGACTTTCGCTCTTTCAATTTGATCTAGAAACTTGTTTGAAACTTCTTTGTCGCATTCAGCTTCAATTTTCTTTTTGGCCTCTTCTAAAAGGTTATTCAATTGAATACGATCTTGATCGGAGCTGACAGATGTTGCATGCAACTCCATAGCAATTGACACAAATATCTTATCAACCTTCTCTAACTCTTTCGCCGGAAAGGCAGTTAATTTTATCATAGTGAAACCCCTTTCTTTTTGTAATACATTAATTGTAACAATATCTCTCTTAACTGTAAAATCATACACATTGAGATATCACACTATTTTAGTACAGAAAAGTTGCATCCCAAATAATTATTGGTAATCTATATATATAGAACTTATGGAGGATGATAATTAATGACAGAAAAAAGACGTTATACGACTATGGCAGTGAATACTGGTGGACGTCATGGAATTAGTCGTTTAGTAGATGGTAGTTTTGAAGTGGATGTTGCAATGCCTAAAGAAATGGGTGGACCAGGAGAAGCTGTCAATCCCGAGCAGTTATTCGCTTTAGGTTGGAGTGCTTGCTTCCATTCAGCTTTAGAACGCCACAAGAAGACGTTTGGTGCAGAAGGTGAGTCAAAAGTTGGCGTTGAAATTGGACTTAATACTGACCCTGAATTCGGCGGTTTTAAACTAGTGGCTAATATCGAAGTTGGTATTGAAGGCTTATCATTAACAGAAGTGCAAGAAATCGCTGACCAAGCGCACGGTGATTGCGCTTATTCAAAAGCGACTCGTGGAAACATCGATTCTAAAGTTACTGCCATCGAAACATTCTTTATTGAAGACGTGAATAATTAATCCCTTAAAAAAGCAAGCTTATAAACTGTCCATTTACAGTCCATAAGCTTGCTTTTAATTTGTCACTTGTTTAAACGTTAAATCGATAGACAAAGTCAGCAGTGTCTCTTGAAGTTGATTGGGATCTGTATTTAAATTCAAATACTCCCTCTCTGTCTGTTTATTTAAGATGACAGGTACTCTGTGATGGATATCAGCCATTGGGCCTTCTGAGTCTTTCGTTAACATTGAATATGTTAATGTACTCGAACCATCATCGTTCTCGTAGCGCTCGCAAATACCAGCAATTGAGAATATGTCTAAACCTGCTACAGCTATTTGCCAACGCTCTTTCTTCTCCTGTGAATCAACTTCTTTGAACTCATAAAACGAAGTGGCAGGAATTAAACAGCGTTTACGTTTGAAGGCTTCAATAAATGTCTGCTTTTCCAAAATCGATTCTAAACGTGCATTAATTAGAGGTCTCTTGGCAAAACTTGGCGTAAAACCCCATTTAATCGCGTAAAATTTATTATTCGGAAGTAAAATGAGGTTATTCTGACTTGGATAGTACACTTCTCTCTCATCTTCAGGTAGATTCGAATCTAATTCCGTACCTGCATAACGCTCTAGTAATGCTTTTTTATTCTCTAAAAAACTATATTGACCACACATCGTTAATCTCTCCTTAAATAATACGATTTGTAAGTGTCCCAATGCCTTCTATCGCGATTTGTATCTCGTCACCAGAGTCTAACCACTCTTGTTCGCCTTCATCATAGCCTAAGATAACACCTTCAGGTGTCCCTGTAAATATTAAGTCTCCGGGTTTAAGCGTCATATATTTTGATACATAGGAGATAATTTTAGCGCAGTTAAAAATCATTTTATCTGTATTCGATTGTTGAACGATTCTCCCATTTCGCTTTGTAGAAATGTTTAATTGATTAGGATTTATACTATCAGACGTCACGACGACCGGTCCAATTGGCGCAAATTTGTCGGGTGTCTTACCAAGTAGCCACTGCCCAGATCTAAATTGTAAGTCTCTCACTGACAAATCGTTTCCAATCGTATAGCCAAATACATAATCTAACGCTTCTTCTTCAGATACATCTTGGGCAGTTTCTCCCATAATAATGACCAATTCACATTCATAATCAATTTGTTCGCCATCTAAGGGTTTAGGTATATCTTCCCCATCCGCTGCAAGAGCATTATTAAATTTACTAAATAAGACTGGTTCTTCAGGCACATCCATGTCCGGTCCTTCGGACACATGATCTAAATAGTTTAAACCGACACAAATTATCTTTTCAGGTCGACTTACCGGCGGTAAAATATGTAAGTCAGCGTAATTTAAATAATCAGATTCACCAAAGGAAGATTCATTCTTCTCAAAAATTTGTTTAATTATCGGAAATTGTTTCTCCTCAATTAATGTTTCAAGTGAGCCATTTAGCTCTTTATCTGTGTATTTACGAAGGCTTTCGATTGAAATAACTCCATTTGGTGTAAGTAAACCGACATTGATTGAATTGTTATATTGGTAACTAAGTAATTTCATTTTCTACTCCTTTTCATTTGGCAAAAGTTATGAAGCGTTTTCCTTATAAATCATTATATCGTATAAACAAATAGAGAGCCAAGACTCTGCTGAATCTAGATCTCTCTATAAATTAGTTGTATTAAGACTGTTCCTCAGCTTCTTGGAAATCTGCTTGAGAATCAGTTAAAGTTTCAATGACTGAATCATAAGTTGCTTTGATTGCATTATCATCAGTCACAGTATAAGTTGTGGAATCTTCCTCTTCACTCACACGTGTTTCAACTTCTTCTTCTGTCACAGCTTCATTATCCCAAAGGATATCAGATTGAGAAATCGTTATATTCACGTGTTTCGCTTCCTCATTACCTTCGCCAACACTACTGGTTTCGTTTGTCGTAGTCTCTGTCGTTTCGGTGCCGTCTCCTAAACCACCGTCTAACCAACCACCTTGCGTTACGCCGAATCCTCCACCTACTAATACTAAGGCTGCAACAAGCCAACCCCAGATACCAAATTTACTTTTCTTCTTATTATCTTTTCTAGCCATTATTACCACTCCTTATTCATTTTCATTACTGAGTTCAATTAACTGTTCTTGATAGACAACGGTACTATCCGAGTTTTGATCTATTTGAGTTATTGCTGATAGAATATTTCGATAATCTCTTAAGAATATTTCTTCATTATTATAAGTGAACGAAACAATAATTACTTCTTGTTCAATCGTCTCTATTTGAGACGAAAGCCATGAGTATAAATCTTGGGTTTCTGGTTTTTGAACTTCAGTTCCATCTTCCAAAACTAAATACATGGGATCATCATCTAGACTGGATGGAAAGACGATATTTACTTTTCCAATTGATTGTTGATAGGTTTGATACCAAGTTTGTTCTGATTGCGTTTGAGGCATTTGCGTTTGTGCTAATTGGCTGACTTCTTCTTCTAAAGCTGTAATTGTCTCCGTTGTTGATTGAGATTGTGTCGCTAATACCATAAACAACAGAATTAGTATCACGTCAAGCAATGGAGTTAAGTCGACAATCATTTCTTTAAATTTCATCGTAGGAGTCCTCATAATTTTGACGCGCATGACGTTCGACAATCGCATCTTTTCTTAGTAAATAAGTTTGGACTAATTCATTGTTCTCCTCAACTCTAGCTTGTAAATAACCGTTTAAAGCTTTGAAGATAATGGCGAATATAATCCCCCAAAACGTTGATGTCAGTGCCATAAAGAACAAACTCGTATCTAATTCACCGACCATCGGTATTAATGAGATGACTGTTCCTAATAAACCCATCAATGGGAATATCGCACAGACGTTTGTAAATAATACATAGAGACTGTTGCTTTTTTGACGCTTTTGGAGAATTTCTTGCTCACCATCAGAATCAAAATATAACTTATAGTGTCTATTCATACTTTTCTGGTTTTTCTTACCTAAAGCTACGTTTCCTCGTGGAATTAAAATGTTAAATAATTGCTTACAGCTTTCTAAGCATCGATAATACAGAAAAGCTGCTCCAATCGCTATAATGACAATTAAAAAATCAAATTTGAAAAAATTATCTAATATTGGTTGAAAAAATTGCAATGACTATTCACCTCTAATCTTATGTGTTTTAATCATACCATTTTACATGAAATTTGCGAAGAATATAACTTTATAACAGTAAATTTATATCATTTTTAACAATTAAATATTAAATATCGATACAAATTATGATCGTTTTAATTCTTGCATTATTTGTTTTAATTCTTGTAATTCTTCTTTATATAAATCCCGATATTGGCCACTTTGCGTTGCCCCGTCCAAGTGAATGGGGCCAATCATAATGCGATGTAAGTCTGTCACTTTTACCCCGCATTGTAAAAACATCCGTTTAATTTGATGTCTTTTACCCTCAGTTATAGTAACAATCCCACTACTTTCACTCACGGATTGATTTAAGATGCGTAATTTGGCTGGCTTGAGTTGAGTTCCATCTTCTAATAGTAAGCCGCTTTTAAATGCTTCAACCATTATCTGATCCATCAAACCATTCACAGTGACACGATATTGCTTCTCTTTAGCGAAACGTGCTTGTTCAAATAGATAATGCAATTGACCATTATTCGTGAGAAAAACTAAGCCGGTTGAGTCACGATCTAATCGCCCTACAATTGATAAACTCTCATCAAAGTCTTGTTCTTTTAGTAATTCTAAAACGGTAGTGAATTCCGAATCTTTTTTAGCACTCAAGACCCCTTTGGGTTTGTTCAAGGCTAAATAAGTATGTCCAAAATCTTTACCTATGCGCTTACCATTCACTCTGATATCAAATAATACAGGATCGACCGTAAGCATTCGATCCGTGACGATTTTTCCGTCACACGTTACTTGCTTACTTTGTAATAATCTCTTTCTATTTTTTACAGGCAAATCGAGTGCTTGTTGTAATAACTCATCCAGCGTCATCTGTTTAACTCTTCTAAATATTCATTGTGGCTACGTTCAAAAAAATCAGCAATTTTATCCATCGTCTGAGTTTGTACAAGGTGACCAGCATGTTCAAAGATGACTTCCATTCTCAATTCCGTATTCTCTTCTACAAAGGCTTTTGTCTGGCTAAATGGAACTTTTTCATCTTCATCCCCGTGCCAAATAAAGAAAGGTCTGTCATTTAATAATTCGGGCTGGCGAGCTAAATCATACTTAGGAATCCAAGCAGTTAGATTGAAATAGTCCTTAGGTAAGTAAATATTACGACTTATCGCATGTCGGTGAATCATGTCTCTGTAATCAGTTAAAGCTGGTGTTCCCATAATACATGCTGCTGCATTAATTTCTGGATTATGAGTCATTAAGGCACATGTTGTCATTCCACCCATCGACAAACCACCTACACCAATGAAATCAGTGGCTAAATGACGTTTTTTGAAATAATCAATAATATAGCCAAATTCAAATAGATTTGTATGAATGCTATTAAAAAAAGTCAATGAGGGTATCGATGAAACCGACTGGATACGTTCACCGTGATTCTCAGCATCCGGTAAAACAACTCGAAAGCCTTTGGCTGCTAACTTACGGCCTTGGGTGATAACTAATGTTTTATTAATTTGCCAACCATGATAATATACGATAATCGGCAAGGGTTTATTTCGATCTGCGTCTTCAACAACTTCAAATACGGGAATTGTCCCAATCATTCTTTTTCTTACAATAATTTTCAATTTTTTCCAACTTTCTTTAAAGTATATCATTGTACTTTTGATGACAATGTTTGACTAATTTGTTATTCTTATCATAATGAAAAGCTTTTCAAAGGAGGCAATTATGAAATTAGATAATATTATATCAGAGCCATCACGCATTCTACAAGGAAGTCGCATTCCTGAAGCCTATTCGGTAAATGAACACAGTGAAATAATTAATCTTCACGCGGTGGCATATCCATTGAATACAAAAGAAGTCGTCGACTTAGTTAAATATGCCAACCAAAATGATTTAGCAATTATTACTTATGGAGCTAATACTGGTTTAGCTGAAGCGACGTCAGCTTTCGGTGGTGAGTTAATCATTGATCTCAGCAAGATGAATCAGATTATTGACTTCGACTTAGATACATTAACTTTAGTTGTAGATCCTGGTGTCACTAATGGTGAAGTTCAACAATTTGTTGAATCCAAAGGTTATTTCTACCCACCAGATCCTGGAGCAAAACACGGTTCGATCGGTGGTAATGTAGCTACAAATGCTGGTGGTATGCGCGCGGTTAAATATGGTACAACCCGTGAATACGTTCGTAAAATGGAAATCGTCCTTGCTAACGGTGACGTTATTGAGACAGGTAGTGTAGCGATTAAGAACAGTTCAGGTTATAACTTAAATCATCTATTTATTGGTTCGGAAGGAACTTTAGGAATCATTACTAAAGTCTACTTAAAAGTGATTCCCTTACCTAAGTTTAAACAATCCTATATCGCCGCCTTCCCTTCTTTAGACGATGCGGCGGAAGCAGTACTTTCTATCTTGCGGAATGGTTTGGATATCACGGCTGTTGAGTTTTTCGAACGTCGTGCCATCGCATATAGTGAACAACTCTTGAATAAAACATTCCCAAGTGAAAAAGGAGTTGCCTACTTATTAATGACCTTTGATGGGATGCAAGAAGCGGTCATTCAAGAAGAAGCTCAGCGATTAGAAAAAATTACTCATGATCATAATGCAGTTGAGTTTTTAGTGCTTTCTGAAGAAGATAGTTTAACTGCATGGGATTTACGCGATAATATATTAGCAGGAATACTAACAATTTCTGAACAAGAGCCTCTAGATTATTCCGTTCCTGTGAATGAATTTGTGAATTTTTTCAAATATACACATGAAGTCGAAGCAAATAGTGGTTTAAATTTCATTAGTTTTGGCCATGCAGGAGATGGTAATATTCACTCTTCTATCTTACGAGGCGACTTAACCCAAGATGAATGGCAAGAGAAAAAACATGAAATACTGACGAATTTATATGCTTATGTCTCTGAAGTCGGTGGTGTACCTTCTGCAGAACATGGTATTGGTTTAGTTAAAAAGCCATACTTTAAACAAGTGATGAGTAGCGAATATTTGCATTACTTAAAACAAATTAAATTGGCATTTGATCCTGACAATCGATTAAATCCAGGTAAAATTTTTGATTAATACTTCATCCTTAAACAAAGAAATCACCTCAAAGATTAACTCTTTAAGGTGATTTTTTATGTATTTATTTTGTCGCAGGTTCTAATTGACCCATCTCAACAAGTTTATTTTTTACTAGTTCAATAACCACTTCTGCATCAGCAGGGTTATTAACGACATCGTATTTATCAATATCAATTTTGATTACTTGTGATGCGTGGTAGTGATTATCTACCCAATCATCGTAGCCACTCCAAAGTGTTTCATAATAGTTCACTAAATTGATATCTTGTTCAAATTCACGACCACGAATGCCGATTCTCTTTAAGATTGTATCGAATGAGCCTGTTAAATAAATCATTAAATCGGGAGATTTTTTAGGTAGTTCATCCAATTCTTCAAGCATATTTGTCAAAAGCTTTTCGTAAATACTAAACTCAAGATTTGAAATACGACCTAAGTCGTTGTTTACTTTCGCGAAGTACCAATCTTCATAGATTGAACGATCTAATACGTTATTACGGTGAACAAGTGCCTCCTTAATACTATAAAAACGGCTACTTAAAAATTCTAACTGTAATAAAAATGAATATCTTTTTAATTCTTGTTCTTCCTCTGATGCGGTATAAAATAATGGAAGTATTTCATTGTCATCCACATTTTCATAAAAAATATCTGAACCAAGTGCATTACCAATTAATTTTGCTACACTTGTCTTTCCAGCACCAATCATTCCACCAACAACTATAATCGCCATCGACTCCTCTCCTTTATTCCATACAACAACATGTTGTGTCTATTTACAAATTATAACACTATATATTGTGTTATCAAGTAAATATTTAAAATTGTCTTAGACGCACCTATGAAACTATACAGAATTTTGTCGATGGATTCAAGTTAATTATTCCACATAAATTTATAATATTAAAGGCGTCACTCTCGTTAAAAAGTGACGCCCTGAATAGCTAATCTTTTACATCAAATTCAAAATGTTCGACGATTTTATTTTGTAGATGTTGATATTTACCATGTCCCTTAAATAGTTGAAATGCTTGAACAGATTGTTGGTCTGCTTCATCTGGATACACATCATTAACATATGGATTATCTTTTAGAATTTCTTTTAAATGTTCTTTTCCAACTTTGCGGATAGATCCACTCACGCGAATGACTTCTATACCCTTCTCAGATTTAGCCATGCCCGTAATCGATACTTCAGGTTTCGCTTCTAATTGCTGGTAAAAGCCAGTTTTAGGTGATGTCATGAAGAAGATTCCTTTTTCATTCCCGACGCCTACATTAATATAACGTGCTTGCGGTAATCCTTCACTGTCAACTGTTGAAAAAACAGCTGCACCAATGTCATCTTGTAATAAAGTTAAATATTTTTTGTATTCCATATTCTTCCTCCTAAAAAGTTACATTTCTGTAATATTATATTCTGTGACCATAATTGGATAAGTACTTTCTATAAAAGCAAATATATCTTCTAAACGCTTCTTGCCTAACTTTGCATCGCTTGTAACAATCCCGAAAGCAAGTTCACTTTGATTTAATATATCATGAAATGCAACTTCTGCTGCTGAAACTTTAAATCGACCTTGACTCTTTTGAATGATACTTTTGACGATGCGGCGTTTATCTTTTAAAGAATAAGCATCATTAATTATAAAGGTGATTGTCAAGACATGTACATGCATCTATATCCCTACTTTAAATTAAATATTTCAATGTCTCACATTGATAATGAATTAGAAAAAGAAATCAATCACGTTATAAAACATGATTCATTCCTCTGATATTGGTTATGACAATATTACCAAATGCGGTAGCCGATATTTGTTATTAATAGGCCAGTCTGAATATCCCAACGGCAATATTGAATATATACCATATCATCACCATTACCGTAGTAGGCTAAATCAGGCATATAATCATCACCGTAAAATTGCTTTTGTTGATTTTCATGTAGAAATTCAATCGTTTGAGTAATTTCATAACCTTTACTTAAACCATCTTCATCTGTAATGACCACTTCTGTTCCAACCTCTAGCAGACCTTGATCCGCTAATGGATTAAAAACGCCTGTACCCGATAAATCATAGTAATGACCAAAAAATGTATTGATATTATTTTGACCTACATAAGCCACTCGGTTTTCATTCAAGACTTCATTTAATTCATCAAAATCATCACCGAAGCCTTCGTTTCCTCGCATGTCTTTAAAAGAAAACTCATAACCATTCACGTTTAGGCTTTCTTCAGTATAGCCTGCTTCTGTCCCATCTTCTGGCAAGGATTCGATTTCCTCTTCATCGTAGTCAGTTGGTAAAACTGGTTCATGAATGACCGCACCTTCAATATCTTCGGGTTTCAGGCTGTCATCTTCATTATCTTTTTCTGTTTCGTCCTCGTCTACTCCGTTTCTTTCCTGTACTGACAAAGTATCTTGAGCAAGTACTGCCGTGTTTGGCGTATAAGAATTTGTATAAGGCAAGAGAGTCGCGAGTATTGATGTTAATAGTAGAAAGCGTTTAATAAAAATCACCTCAAAATTAGTCTAGTAATCATATTATAACTAAAAGTGTCTAATTTAATACTAAATATATTATAAATTTCCGTTAATATTTAGTATATCTATTATGGTAATTTAATCTTTGCGACATTTAATGATCTTAATGTAGGTGTTTTCTTATATTGGTGTTCTTCCATTTTAATTAAGATATCGTTAAGCATCTGAACTGTATCTGACATATAAGAGCCTTTATTAAGCATGACACACTCAGAACGGCTCCCTTCAGCGGCATCGGTCACCTCTGCTCTAGAAGGAATTCCTTCATCCAGCATTGAAGCCATTACCTCTGTCCCCCATATCACAGGAGTATCACTTGCCTCACAAATCCATAAGATTTCTTGTTGTAATTCAGCAAGTCTCACATAACCACTTTCTACCGCTAAATCTCCGCGGGCAATCATGACAGATACTGGGTTTCGACTTCCAGCTTTTAGAATCACTTCTGGTAAATTATTCATTGCTTGAACTGTTTCAATTTTTAAAGTTAATGGGATGTCATTCAATGGTCGATTCATTTTTTCAATTTCTGCTTGAATTTCTTCAATATCATCCGTAGTTCGAATGAATGAACAACCAATCATATCCGCATGTTCAACGGCAAAGTGAATCGCTTTTCGGTCTTCATCAGTTAGGACATCGATATCAAACTCTGTTTTAGGGAAATTAAGGCCTTTCTCAGCCTTTATTCTTACAGAGCCACCTCTGACTCTCTTTACTAGTAGTAAAGCTTCTGACTCCCCAATTTTTTTCACTTCAAGCTCAATGGACCCATCATCAATCAAAATCGGATCATCAATTGATAATTGCTCAAAAATTTGAGGTATACTGCAACCGATAGTCACTTTAATATCGTCATCAAGAGCTGGTAAATTTACATAATCTTTAGTCATACGAACTAAATCACCTGCTTTTACTTTGGGTTTCTTAAATTTTGTAAAGACCCAATCCGTTCTAATTTTAGGACCGGCAATGTCGATTAATATTTTTACTTTTTTATCTAATTCTTCGGCTACTTCATGAATATTGTCTATCATGGCACTCCAAGTATCTTCATTGTCATGCGCTGCATTAATTCTAGCAACATTCATCCCACTCTCAATTAATTCTTTCAAAAGCACCTTGTCTTCAGATGCTTCTGTAGGCATTGTCACCATAATGCGTGTATTTCTTTCTCTTGGCGCATCTCCAAAAAACAATTGTGTATTCTGAGCAAGTCTGTTTCTT
Organism: Ruoffia tabacinasalis; assembly: GCF_042652985.1. Lineage (NCBI taxonomy): Bacteria > Bacillati > Bacillota > Bacilli > Lactobacillales > Aerococcaceae > Ruoffia > Ruoffia tabacinasalis. Next base: position 62,656 of record NZ_JBHSHQ010000028.1, read on the forward strand.
CCAGCTGTTGATTGTTTTGATTCAGGTTCTTCAATCTCCATATCTTTGCCAATTGTATTTCCTAAACGTCTAATAACAGACTCTAAAGTAAATAACGTTCTAGACTCTAATCTACCTAAACTTGATAGACCCCATGAAGATAAATCTGCTTGTAATGATCGGATATCTCGTCTTCTTAAAGCAAGATAAGCAAACAAATTCCTAGCACTTTCACGAAATTCGTTTCGTTCGATATATTTATCAATGGCTTTAAATTCAGTTTCAGATTCAGCTTTTATTTGTTGGTATAATTCTGTTAAATCATCATAAATTTGAGTTTGTTCTTCAATACTTGAGTATGTCATTTGTTCACCTCATAATATATTATTGTTAATGTGATTATAACAATATTCATCGACATTTGAAAACGTTACCCTTTATTATTACTACATATATATTTATAGGTATAAAATTTTATGGAAATACAAAAAAACACTACAAAAATTGCAGTGCTTTAAACATCTAGTCTATCATTTATTGGTCTAAGTATTTATTCGTTAAAGAAACATTTTGTCCACGGTCATAACCATCATGATAGGCATGGCTATTTCGACTTAAATCAGGTTGTTTAAAGGCTAAAGAACCATTAATTTCTTGATTAAACTTATCTACAACATCTTGAGGAGTTTTGATAATTAAAGCAAACTTCTCATTATCATCTGCCATCTCTTCTCTTTGCTTGGCAAATTTATGGTCTAAACCATCCATAAACCCTTGATAGTAGGCTTTTCGAATTTGAGCTTGAGCGAGTGTAGAATCTTCATTATTATCTTTAATATGAATTCCTGCATAATGCTTCATTGATTCAGCAGCTAAGTAAAACACTTCATAAGCCAACTCAACATCTTCAGGGTAACCCATTAGAACAAGCTTTCTTTGCACGCTCTTCTGATGTGGTAGACGGTTACTCTGCACATAAAACATCACTCTGAAGTTTTCAGAAATGATCTTAACTAACACTTTCTCCCACCAATATAATCGCTTATATACAGAAAGGGATTTGATAATAATCTCTTGCTTTCCACCTTCATTTAACTCATCTTGAGAAATTTTATATTTAAGCATTAATTTTTGGGCCATTAATAAGGCTGTTTGACTCTCCTCGTCATTACCACCGTCTTCAGCAAGTGATAACAAATTACGTATTTTATCGAGAATTTTATCATTGATTGACACATTAATACCCCCTTGTTATGGCAATATAACTAATTTTATCATATTTTGAGACAAAATATAAATACAATGCCTAATTTAACGTAAAGTTCTTAAAACTTCTTCAAATCGATCTGGTAAATCTGTTTCGAAATTCATTGCTTCCCCAGATGTTGGATGTACAAAATGAAGCGACTGGGCATGTAAGAACTGGCCATCATCAAGTCTCGCTAATTGCCCTTTCATTTGGCCTACACCTTGACGATACAAGGGATCACCGACGATTGGATGCCCAATAAACTCTAAATGGACACGAATTTGATGTGTACGTCCAGTTTTTAACTCAACTTTAACGAGTGTATTATGTGCAAAAGTTTCTAGTACTTCAAAATGAGTGAGCGCGTATCTACCTGCATGATTGGTCGTGTATTTAATACGATTACTCGGATCACGATTAATTGGCGCTTCTATGATACCTGTAAGTGTTTCAATCACTTCATTGACTAAAGCAACATACGTACGTCCCATTGAGTGGTCTTCTAATTGCTCACTAAGTTTTTGATGTGCATGATTATTTTTAGCTACAACGATGAGCCCAGAAGTATCCTTATCAATTCTATGTACGATCCCTGGACGGACAGTATCTTCATTATTAGATAAATTATCATCTAAATAATACACTAAAGCATTCACTAAAGTTCCACTTGGATGTCCTTTTGACGGATGAACAACCATATCAATCGGTTTATTAATAACCAAGACATCATCATCTTCATAAACGATATCTAATGGGATATCCTCAGGTAAGATATCCATTTGCTCTTCTTCGGGAATTTCAACGTTAATTACTTCACTCCCATTTAATTTGTAATTTGCTTTTTGATGCACGCCATCAACAGTAATATGCTGATTTTTTAATAATTTTTGAATGGTAGAACGGCTGTAAGTTTCTTCAGATAATAAGTCTACTAATACTTTATCTAAACGACCTACTTCGCCTTGTAATTCAAATTTTTTTGTTTCTTTAATTTTTGTCATTATAAAACATCCTCTGTATTTTCAAAAAATAATATTACGATAATAAGTAATACGACTCCGATTGTCAGTGCAGCATCCGCTACATTGAAAATCGGAAAATCTATAAACTTGAGTCTAAACATATCAATTACGTAACCTAAACGAATTCGGTCGATAAAATTACCAACGGCTCCACCGAGAATTAAACCGTAACTTAAACGAGTTATAAAATGATGGTCACGATTCTTGAAGATCAAATAAATAATATAAGCAGCAGCCAACACGGTAATAATTAAAAAGAAATTCACTCGACCCGAGAACAAGCCCCAGCCAGCACCATCGTTACGTAAGTAGAAAAAATCGAAAACATTCGCAATTCCTCTAGCTGATTCCCCTACTTGTAAATTTGTTACCGTCAAAAACTTGACAATTTGGTCAAAAACAATTAATAATATTGCAACGAAAAAAGATAAAAACATAGATACTCCTTGTTGTTAGGTTCTAAATATTTAATAATATTTGAATTGCTAATAGTGTTATTATATACTAATCTAAGTAAAATTTAAATTTATTATTTTTTAAACAATTTAAACATTTTTAAGGAGAGTCTATGAAACATTTGAATAAAATTGTAATACTCTTAATAACAACACTATTTATTGCTGGTTGTGATAACTCATTAGAAAGAGCTGATAAAACAGTCAGTCTCGTTCAGGAGAACGTTACGAGTATTGTTAATGAGTTAACAGAAATACAACTTGCTGAAGGAAACCTACAAGCAGAATTTGAAAGTACCATTGCTAACGCTGGAGATGATCTTACTTACTTTGCAAGTGATGATTCACCCATCCAACAAAATATTCAACGCCGTAAAGAGCATTTAACAAAATTGGAAGAAGTTCGTGGTGAATTGGATACAATGATTGAGGAATTTTCTAATCAAGTTGATAATAGCCCGCTTCCAACTGAACAAGTGACAAATCAAATTACTCAGTTACAGGAATTGTCTCAAGAAATCGTTACTTACATATCTGATTATCGAGAAAACATTGAAACTGAATCAATTGTTTACAAATCGATTGCAAATCCAGAAACGGATTACTCATCTTTCTTTGCTGTATTTGATAGAGTGTCGCAGTTACATACGACCAATCAAATTAATTTAGAGCGTATCTTAGGGTACTTTGAACCTATCAATGCGCAATTAATTAATTTTAAAGTATATTTAGCTAATTTACAAGAATCAAATTAGGAATTTGTAATAAAGACAAGAGGAGTTTTTAATATGTCCAACCTAAAAAACAAAAAGGTCAACTCTTATACCAAAGTATTTGCATTACTTTTGCTATCGGTATTTGTTTTGGCAAGTTGTCAGCAGTCAAATACTGCTGAACAACAAGAACCGCAGTACTATACGCTACCAGAAGTAACACCAAAGTATGACAGTGAGACGGTCACTGATTTCAATAGCCGAGTTGCTACAAATGATACAAATCGTTATGAAGGTTTAGTGATACCGGATGAGCCATTGTTATCTCAACCCGAACAATTACCATCTGCTCTTTTCTATGATAGTGGAATCTCTATTCCTTATCCCGAAGATGGAGTTAAAGGTGTTTACCTAACGGCTGAGAATGTTGCCAATGAAGAATATTTTAACTACATCATTGATTACATCAATGAAACAGAATTAAATGCTGTAGTTATTGACTTTAAAGATGATTGGGGTAACGTTATTCCACCCATTGAAACTGACAATGAGTATGTTCAACAAAACGTGATTGGATCGGTAGACTACGCTGAGGTATTGGGTGTCCTAGAAGAGAACGAAATTTATCCGATTGCTCGTATCACAACTTTTAAAGATAATTTATTAGCTGAGGCGCGTCCAGACTTATCATTTGAAGATTCTACCACAGGTGAAACTTGGACAGATGGAAATGGTTCTAAGTTCATTAACCCATTCAGTCAAGAAGCTTGGGATTATGTTCTTACGATTGCTGAAGAAGCTGCAAAAATGGGCTTCAAAGATATTCAATTTGACTACATTCGTTTCCCTGAAGGATTCGAAACTTTCCATACTCAATTAGAATATGAAGTGGGAGAATATTCGGTTTTTGAATCAGATAATCCTGAAGAACAAGGTTATGAGCGTGTTGCCGCCATTAATGATTTTTTAACTTATGCTGATAACCGACTAACGCCTTATGGAGTTAATATAAGTGCGGATATCTTCGGATATACAGCGATTGCTGGAGATGCTCCGGATGTTCGTGGTATTGGGCAAAACTTCACCCAAATGGCTGAACGTGTAGATGTGGTATCTTCTATGATTTACCCTTCTCACTGGACTTCTGGATTCTTTGGATTTGATGTACCAGACTATTACCCTTATGAATTTACTAATACTTACATTCAAGAAGAATTATATGTGTTAGGTCCCGTTCAAAATAATGTTGTCTCAAGACCTTGGTTACAGGACTTTACGATGTTCATGGAGTACGGTCCAACTGAAGTTCAAGGACAAATTAATGCCTTAGCTGAAAACGGCATTCATGAGTATTTACTTTGGAATGCAGCTGGTGAATATACAACGGGTGTTGATTATGCTCCTGATGTAGAGACGGTACAAGTAACTGAATAAAGATAAAAGAGCTCGACTAGTTTTGCTAGTCGAGCTCTTTTTATATTCTTAAAGTTGATACATTGTATCGATTGGAATGGATACCCCAAAATCCAATAGTACTATATATGCTTGCCTAATTGGTTTGTTGTAAGCAATTGTCAGTGCTTTTGAATACAAACTAATTTGGAAACGATATTTATTTACAATTTGTTCAATTTGTTTTTCTTTTGTCATATTGGCATAAGGTTTATAGCGATCCGTTTTGTAGTCATAGATGACGATATCTTCATCAAATTCAATAAAGTTATCGATAACCCCATGAATTAGCAACTGATCTTCAGACAATTCTTTCATGTTCTCTGCTGCAATATTATTTTCAAATAATTTTAATGCTGGAGTTAAATAAGAAAATGCTTGTTCCTTTTTAACTCGATCTGCATGTTCAATCGTTAACTGTCCTAATTCACTTTGAATAAAAGTGATGACACTATCATAGTTGATTAATTCGGCCAATTGTTTACTAATGTGTTTCGTTTCAACGAGAGATTGGCTAGTTTTAATTAATATTTCTTTTAATTGTGTTTGATTTTTCTCTCCCAAAATCGAAAAGTCTAACTGTTGTAATAAGAAGTGTGTTGCGCTCCCTATTTCAGCATAATTTGGTTTGGTTTCTAAGTTATCTATGAATTTAGGTGGTTGAAACGTATCTTCAGTATAGCGAATTCCTTGAATAGACGAAGAGCTTTCGTGTTCTTCAACATTTTGGCTTTCGTTCGAGTTACCACTACGGTCTTCGAAATAAGCAATTTTATCGATACGCGGTTCTTCGTATAAGCGTTTCAATTCAGATACAGATTGATAACTTGAGGTATTCGTCGCTAATTCATATGTGTAGTTATAATTAAATAACTGATTCATATGATTATAGACGCTTTGATCACTTAAATCATTGACGTCAAGACGTCCAATTTGCTTAGCTAAATTGGGTTTCTTTGAGTAATTTACTGGTATTTGATATTGAATTTGTAAATCTGCAATGCTTTGTAAATCGATAAACTCAATATTGATTTGCGATAGATTAAATTCAGCTAAACCGGAATCAGTTTGACCTTTAGCGATGGCTTGTCTAATCCAATCTAACCAACTTGAAGCACTTTGGCGCTCCTGTAAAGGAACCATTAATGTCTCATGATTACTTTTATCTTGCGTCGCTTCTTGTTTAGTATGCCACTCTTCTTCATTTTTAATCGTTCCAACAATCATGAGCTTTTGCTCACATCTCGTTAAGGCTACGTATAATTTACGCATTTCTTCCGCTTTTAACATATTTTCCTTTTCAATCTTAAATGCTTGTTTTGTAAAGGAGTCAAATTTAATACGGTTTTCAAAGTCATAGTAATCAGAACTAATCCCAAAGTGTTTTGAAGCGATGTATGATTTCGACCTTGCGTCTTGTAAATTGAATTTTTTAGCTGTATCCATTAGATATACAATTGGAAACTCTAAACCTTTACTAGCATGTACAGTCATCAGTCTCACAAAATTTTGTTCCCCATCGAGTAAAACTGGCTCTGCTAAGTCATTTTGTTGTTGCATTACTTTCTCAATGTAGCGAATAAAGCCAAAGACGCCTTTATATTGGCTTTGCTCAAATTCCAATGCTTTCTCGTACAAAGCATGTAAGTTCGCCTCGCGTTGGACTCCGTTATTTAAACCTGCTACATAATCTAGGAAAGATGTTTCTTGGTAAATCGTCCAAATTAAATCCACTAAGGAAATGCGTTTTGACAAGGCGTTCCAATGTGTCAATTGCTTGAAGAAGTTACTCAATTTCTGATGGATATCTTTATTACTCTCTTGGATTTCTGGGTCATTTAAGTAAGCAATGACTGCTTCATAGAACAAGCCATTGGGAGAATGAATCCTAATCTTACTTAAGGCTTCATCATCTAATTGAACAAAATATGATCGTAATATCGCAACTAATGGGATATCTTGTAAAGGATTGTCGATTAGTTTTAATAACGCTAACATTAATTGAACTTCTTGTCTTTGAAAATAATTCTCAACTTTTTGAGCATAAATCGGTACATCATAACTTTCTAAGATTCGTTGTGCAATTAAGAAAGGCTTTCGTGTTGGCGTAAGAATAACAAAATCCGAGAATGTTACGGGTCTTTGTTTTTTCAACTTCTTATCATAGACTAAGTAACCTTCTGCTACTTTATTTCGAATATCTTGAGCGATAATATGGCTTTCAGCTTCTAATGAAGTATCTGCTAATGCAATCTCATCACTGGCTGCCTCATCGATTTCTTCACTCTCTTGATTTTCTTTTTCATATAAGAGTAGTTGAATATTAAAGTCTTCATGTGGCGCTGCTGGTTCAAAAGATTTATTCCCAGTTGTAAGTGATTCTGCTTTTCCATAATTCATCTCACCAAATTCTGAATCCATCACCCGCTCAAATACGAAGTTTGTAAATTGCAGTATTTCATCTCTTGAACGGTAATTTTTATCTAAGATAATGAGCTTATCTTCGCTAGAATTTGCATAGTTTAAATACCGATTTAAAAATAAACTCGGCTCTGCCATTCTAAAACCATAAATCGATTGCTTTACGTCCCCTACCATAAATAAGTTATCGTTTAATTCAGTTCGTGTCTCATGTGATAAAAAGTATAAAATGTCATTTTGGATATCATTAATATCTTGGTACTCATCAATCATTATTTCTTTAAATTTATCATGATAAAACATTGCAGCTGAACTGACTTGTCTTTGTTCATTTTCTTGGTTTAATGGCGCTAAAATATCTAAGGCGAGATGTTCTAAATCATTATAATCAATCATATTTATCGATGTTTTATGTTTAGCTAATCGGTCCATAAATAGTTTAGCTAATTGAGATAAGGAATAAATAATGTTTCCCTGCTCTTGTTCCACTTTTTCAGTTAACTTATATTCATAAGTAAAGATTGGCACTATGTTTTTAGTGATAATGTCTTTTGCTTCATCTCGTAATTCTTTGAGTTCAGCCACTATTTCATAGTCTTCGGAAGATTTCTTATTTGCTTTCCATTTGCCAAATTGAATTGAACTCGCTTGTGAGAATAAATCCTCAAGTTTATCTTCTCTCGACAATTCAAATAAAAAATTTGCTTGTTGTAAGTCTTCTTGAATGATTGGCTCATACTTAGAAACGCCCTCGTCAGAAAGTGAATGCAGTAAATTTGTCGCTGTTTCTAGTAATTTAATGGCTTGTAGGCTATTGGTTTCAAGCGCAAATTTAATTGTTTGTTTATATAATAAACTATCTTTAAATGCTTCAAAGTTAGCACTTGCGTTATTTGCATCTTCTAACCATAAAGTTGGATTCGTTTGTGAGCGGGCAAATTTATAAATATCGATGATCGTATCAAATAATGCTTCATCGGAACGCACACTTCCGTATCGCGCTAAAAGTGATTGGTAAATTTCAGGCGAAATATCTTCAATTTCAGAATTTGAATCATGGATTGAAGCAATCATGTCATCCCAGACATCTTGATAAATTAACTGTACTTGCGTCTGATCCGTCACTAAAGAGAAATTAGGGTTAAAATCGATTAAATAAAAGAAATTTTGGATGATTTCTAGACAGAATGAATGCAGTGTTTGAATATTTGCCTTAGGTAAAAGAGATAATTGGTGTGTTAATCGTCTTTGTTCCTCAGGATTCAGTGTTTCGTTCACTGCGTCTTTTAATCTGCTCTCCATTCTTTCTTTCATTTCATTCGCTGCAGCTTCGGTAAAGGTAACGACTAAAAGCTCATCAACATTCGCAAATCCTTGCAATATATGATTAAAAATCCGTTCAATTAATACTGTCGTTTTTCCTGAACCGGCGGAAGCTGAAACAAGGATATTACTTCCCTTATGTTGGATTGCTTCCCATTGTTCATCGTTAAAATTCGAATTAAGCGGTTTAGGTTCTATCTTATTCATCATCTTCTTCATCTTCCCCACTTTCGTCCAATTCTAATAACATTTCTTGTATGATATTCTTTTTATTAATTGTCTTTTCACGGTATGCCTGATAATTTTCAGTTGAATCAAACCCACTTATTACCCGGTATTCCGGTTGTAATGATGTCGTGTATTGATTTTCTTTGAATGGTTTTAATTCAATCACACCATTTTGAATTTGATTCGCTGCTTGTTTAAATTTCATGTGGACGTATTTTAAGAGGATATCTAACTCTTCTTCCGTAAATACTCGACTGTAAGCATTGTAAAGTCCACCTTTTTTAAACTTCACAGGATAAATAAGACTATTATTCGTTACTTCTATACTTGAATCAATATAGGTTAATTGTTCTTCATCAACACTGACAAAACCATTAAAGGTATTCTCAGATAATTGTAACTCTTCCATAGCTTCTAAAGATTCTGGCAGCGATGCCTCTTTAAAAGCTGTGTAGGAGTGAATTAATGGTTGGTAAAATGCACCGAAAGCCTTTGTATCTGAGTAATTGCTTAAAGCAACGCTTAAATAAGTTAATACTTGTAAATCGAGCCCATAATACGTATCAACTACATTAAATTCCTTTTTACCTGATTTATAATCGACAATTTGTATAAAAGTATTGTTTGAAGTTTTAGCTGTATCAACCCGGTCAATCTTCCCGCTAATACTTAGATGTCCGCCACTATTTAATGGGTAAATGAATCCTTTTAATTGGTCAGGGGATGGTGAAATTCCAAATACTGCTTCAGATTGAATTGAAGTCATCTTCGTTCGTTTTTGTTGTGCTTGACTAAATTTTATAAAACGAAACAGTTGCTCGTCCATTTGCGTTTTAATCGCATTAAACTTCGCATGACTAAACATAATATTAAATCGTTCGTCTTGTTCTAATTTTCCTTTGACTTGGTTAAATAATTGCTTTAAATTGCTCATATCAACTTGTCTTAAATCTAATTTCTTATCAATCAATAGTCTAGTAAATGAATCTAAAAAGTCATGGAAATAATCCCCAGACCGTGCATAATCAAGTTCAAATAATTTTCTTTCTTTTATCTTTAAACCATGTAATAAGAAATGGCTAAAAGGATCTTGGAAATATTGTTCAATTTTTGAAACTGAAGCGTTGATATCTTTACCAAATAATTGAATCGCAATTTCTGGAGCGATATTAGTTGGTAATTCATTGAATTTCGCCACTGCTTCAACAATCGCTTCGATGGATTGACGCGTTTCTTTCTCTTCGCCATCATAGTCATCCATAACTAAAAATACTTGTTTATGCAGATTATTAAGTAGACCTTCATCTTGAGTGAGGTAATGTGATAATTGTAGTAATAAACTTTGTTCCATACTATATTTTCCAAAAGTACTTGGGTGAAGATGTTCCAATTCAGAAACTAAATCGTGCGTAAATATGTAACTTGGTAGTTTCAATTGTTTCACTATTTGCATGATATATGGACTTAATTGCATACTTTGATTATTTACACTCGTAGCATAGCTAAAGTAAATTCGTTCGGAAGCGTTAAGTAATAATTGGTACGCTAATAATAATTCTTGGCTATATTGTTGTTCGTTAAGCTTCATTAAGTATTGATGAGGGAGTAAATCTTTTTGAAGTAACTCTCTAGATGCTTCATCTAATAAAGAATAGGTTGGTCGATTCAGCGGTAAGGTTTTGTCGTCCATACCAATATAGAAAGCAATCTTAAATGGCTGTACCTGCGGACTTTCGACACTCGTTAACGTAACTTGATCGAGTGTTGCAGGGATTATATGGTAACTTGATTCACATAAACCAGCGATTAATAACTCAACAAATAAAGCATATGAAATGGTTTGGTCCTGATAAATCTCATTAAACTCATCTAATAGATCGACGAATACTTGCCACACTTGCTCATCTCGGCGAGAAGATTCTACTTCACCCGTATCGATAGAAATATCGCGTTGTTTAACAAACTCATCACGAACGCCTAAATCAAGCATCAATTGATAGAGCCATGCTCCAGCCTTTTGGCCCGTCATAGGACTTTTCCAAGCTTTAAAGGCTTGGCTGACGTCAGAAATTATCCATTGTCTCCATCTCTCAGCAAGTTCTTTCATTGTATAGTGAGCTGTACGATCACCGTCTTGAACAAGTTTGGATTCATCTTCAAAATGCCAGGTAAAATTTGGTTGAATTAAACGGTAACCAAAATAACCATTAGCTAAAATAATGTTTTCAAAGTAATTTACTTCTTGGTCTTTAATCTTCTCTTGTTGCTCTATTGGTGTGTCTTTTAGAAATTTAGGAATAATTAAACCTGACTTCAAGAAGCCCATCACATCATCGTATTTCCAATTATAAAGTTTTAAATTCAATAAGCTTTCAAGTAATAGAACAAAAGGATGCTGATTCATCTTAGCAACATTATCGATAAAAATAGGTATATCGTTCGCATCAAAATACGGTTTTGCTATCACTTGATATCTTTCAAATTCACGTGTCATAACAACAATGTCTTGATATCGGTAACCCTCAGTAGCTACTAAATGGTGAATTTGGTTACTTACATGACGTAACTCCGTTTGAATGGTATCCGCCTGCCAAACTTCAATCGGTGGGCTTAAGTACTTCGTTTTCTCATCATCTATACTCGTCCCAATTTCTTGAATATCTTTAAATAGCTTCGCTGTCGTTAGTAAATCAGTTCCAATTGTATGAAGTGGTTTATTAATGTCCCAATCCGGTGACACCTTAATTTGATTAAACTGTGCTAACGCCTTTACTTGATGGTATGTATAGCGAATTGTATCCAGAATCGGCTGAAACGTTTGGCTATTGGCTAATGAATGAGTAATAGGCAATGTGAGCCATACATCACTGAAAGAGGCTGAAAGCTGCATTAAAAGGCTCATCTGTTGCGCATTAAAATAATAATAATGATCAATAATCGCGTAATGGTCATCTAATCGTCCTTCACTTTTAATAAAGGCTTCTAATTGCTCTAAAGTGCTGTATTGTGAGACATCTAAAAGGTCAATTCTCTCAATAAATTTCGTATAAATCAGTTGTATCTCGACGATTTTTTGTTGCTCTAAATTAGGTATACCTTCACTTATATCTGAAACATCGTTATGTGTATCAGTCGTTATGCGTGACAAATCTTCAGGTGTAATATTTCCTTCGATTAACTCATTAAATAATGATAATAACTTATCAATGAAACCTTGATGGTTAATTTGACCTCTTAATACAATGAGTTCATCTTTTAATTCACTAAGCAATTGTCTAATAATCATCGTTAAACCAACATCAGAAATTGTTTGATGATTGGGACTTTGAGGTCGAATCATAAACCATGCTAGTCGCGTGAAACTAACCACTTGTAATGACATCATCGCTGCTTCTTCCTGCCCTTTGACCTCTTCGATGGTATTTAGGACAAAAGTCTCCATATCAAACTTCAAATGGTCAGGAACAATATAATAAATCGTTGCATTCGGATTGGTTTCAAGAATATGTAATAATTTTTCAATTATAACGCGTTTTTTATTTACTGAGAGATCTCCAGTTATAATTTGTAATCCCATTCTTTACTCCTTTCAATAAACTATTCTGTCGCTTTAAACTCATTTAATCTAAGAAAAGACGGAAATATAACCAAAATGCCTGGTATAATTTCCGTTTCTTCGATAATTATTATAATTTTTCTAAAAATCTTTCTTTGTTCACTTTCGCTCTTTTATGATCAGCCGAAGCAATTAATTGCCCATCTACCATAGCTTCAAGTGAAAGTGTCAATATAGATTTATTTTGTTCCGTTATTTTAGCTGTAATGCTAACCAATTTCCCAACGGCTGTTGGCGCTAAGTGTTTCATAGAAAACTCAATTCCAACCGTTGTTTCGTCATTGTCAGTGTAATTTTGACATAATTCATAAGAAACATTTTCCATCCAGGCCATTATACTCGGTGACGATAGAACTTCTAAGCCACCTGAACCAACAGAAGCTGCTGTTACAACATCTTGCACTTTGAATTCTTTGGTCAATGTCTTCATTATCTAATTACCCCTTAAAATTATTTTGCGTTTAATTCAACAATTTTAATAATGACATTAGCTGCTTTCTCCATTGTTTCTACTGAAACATACTCGAATCGACCGTGCATATTTTCGCCACCTGCGAAGATATTAGGTGTAGGTATTCCCATGAAACTAATTTTAGACCCATCAGTTCCTCCACGAATTGGATAAATTCTTGGTTGGATATTTAAAGTTTCCATAGCATTTTGGGCTAAATCAACCGGCGTCATATCTTTTTCAATAATTTCACCCATATTGTAATATTGATCTTCCATCTCAAGTTCTAGTGGTTTAGATGGATAATTATCATTAATTTTGTTCACAGCTGATTGAACGAATGCTTTACGATCTTCGAATAATTTACGATCATGATCACGAATAATCATTCTTAGAACAGCCTTATCCACTGTTCCTTCAACGTCAGAAATATGGTAGAAACCTTCTCGATCCTCTGTGTGTTCTGGTACTTCAAGTTCTGGGAATTCATTCATAAATTCGTTCATAACTGTTACTGCATTCAACATCTTACCTTTGGCAGTACCTGGGTGAATGTTTTTACCAGTTATTGTAACGGTTGCGCCAGCCGCGTTAAAACTTTCATATTCTAATTCGCCTTCTGGACCTCCGTCCATAGTATAAGCAAAATCAACATCAAAGCCTTTGGCATCAAAGTGATCTGCTCCACGGCCAATCTCTTCATCTGGACCAAATGCAACACGCACTTTACCGTGTTCAATTTCTGGATGGTTCACTAGATATTCAACTGCTGTTATAATTTCAGCGATCCCTGCCTTATCATCCGCACCAAGTAAGGTCGTTCCATCTGTTGTAATTAATGTTTCTCCAATGTAATTATTTAAGTTTGGAAAATCAACTGGATCCATGACGATATCTTCTTCAGCATTTAAGATAATGGCAAGTCCATTATAATTTTCAATCACATTTGGTTGCACGTTTACAGAGTTAAAATCTGCCGTATCAACGTGCGCGATAAATCCAATTGAAGGGACATCTTTTGATGTGTTTGCTGGTAATGTCGCTGTGACAAAGGCATTGTTTGGATTAAGTTCTACTTCCTCCAAACCAATTTCTTTTAATTCTTCAACTAGTAAATTTAATAAATCGAATTGTTTCTCTGTTGAAGGAATTGTCTCGCTAAATACATCTGAACGTGTATCTATCTTGGCATATCTAATTAATCTCTCTTTTGTTTTTTCAAAAATACTCATAATATCACCTTTCTATTCGTACATAAATGGATTTGTGTTTGTTGTGCTCTCAATGACTTCAATATCCCATTGATTCTCTTGAGCTAAGTTTTTAATAACTGTAGCCATTTTCTCTTTGAAGATGTGTTCAATGTAATGACCACTATCAATTGTTAGTATATCAAATTCATAAGCATCTTGCCCTTTATGGAATGTTATGTCGCCTGTAATAAATACGTCCGCTTCCTCGTCTATAGCAGCCGAAAGCGAATCAAAGGAAGACCCTCCAACAATTGCGACACGATTGTACGCCTCTTTTGGCGTTCTTTCTATTAAAGTGAGATTGTTCGCATTCAATTTATCTTTGATATAAGAAATTAAGTCTCGACGTTCAAGCGTTTCTGGTAAATTACCTACACGCCCTAATCCACTTAAACCGTCTTCAGATGGTTCAAGTTCTTTAATGTCATTAAGTTTTAAAGCATTAGCTAACCAATCATTCATCCCATTCAATGCTTTATCTAAATTAGTATGTAAGACAAAGACATTGATGTCATTTTTAATAAGGTCAGTATACATTCTTAAATCAGCCGTTGAATTATCGAAACGTTTGACTGGACTAAAAAGAATCGGATGATGCACAATAATTGTATCCACACCAAGTTTCAACGCTTCTTCTACCACTTCAGGCCTAACATCTAAGGTTGTCATCACTTTTTGAACTTTGGCATCTTTATGTCCAAAATGAAGTCCCACTTGATCCCATTCTTCAGCTAATTCACTTGGGTATAATTTATTCAAGTTATCCGTTAATTCATTTAATTGTACCAACTGCTTAGTCATTTTCTAACACTTCCTTAATCCGTTGATATTTTTTTTCTAACTCTTCAAGTTTATCATTCTTGTCGTTTGTAGCAAGTTTTATGGAATTTATAATATACTCCGTGCTTTCAAATTCACTCTTCCATTTAGAAAAGAATTCTTTGGATTGTTTTTGATAATTAATGGGTCCAAATAACAATTCCTCATCATTTAATACTTGCTTCTCTTCATCAGGTAAATGTCTAGCAACAATTATTTCATAATTATGTTTATGTTCTTGGATAATATCCTCATCGATAATATGATAATGATTCTCGATTAACCACGAACGGAGTTGCGGTTCAGCAACATTTGGTTGAAGAATTAATGTATGTCCTGATACAAGTTTATTCACACCTGCTTCAAGAATATTGCGAATCAAAATGCCCCCCATACCGCAGATCGTCGCTAAGTTAATTAAATCATTTAAATTAACAACATCAAAGCCGTCTCCAAAACGGACATCAATGGAATCGTTCAATCCTTGTAGACGCACTTCTTTTTGAGCAGACTGATAGGGTCCTTGGACAACTTCTCCAGCGATGGCGTATTCAATCGCATCGTTTAATACGAGATTACACGGTAAATAAGCATGATCACTTCCAATATCTGCTAAACGTATTGGATTGTCTCCATGCTTTTCAACGAATTGAGCGACTCGATCGAGTCTTTTTGATAATGTATTTGAATTCATATTTTCCCTCTTAACTTCTTATAGATAATACTTTAATTTTATCACTAAATACCAAATTAATTAAGTAAATTATACTAGCCATATCTTTTATATTTATTCATAAAATTTTTAGATCAAAAAAGCGATTAGTATCTGAGACTAATCGCTTCTGATTATATGTATTTCTTTTAAAATTTATCTGTTACTAGTATTCTTTGCTAATTTTCGTGCAATTTGTGAAATCGTAAAGTTTACTACAAAGTAAATTAAGGCTAACAAGCCATATAATACGAACACTTGCGAAGTTGCAGTATATCTTCCCATCAGTATATTCGCTTTACCTAGTAATTCTTGTAAAGCGAGTACAGACCATAGGAAACTCGTATCTTTTATCACAGTCACGAATTGTGACATAATCGCGGGTAACATATTCCGAATCGCTTGCGGAAGTATTATGTGCCACATGATTTGTGAATTTGCTAGGCCTTGTGATTCAGCTGCTTCAATCTCACCTTTGGCGACACTGTTTAATCCACCTCGAATAATTTCAGCTA
The DNA here is from genome assembly GCF_042652985.1 of Ruoffia tabacinasalis. Classification (NCBI taxonomy): domain Bacteria; kingdom Bacillati; phylum Bacillota; class Bacilli; order Lactobacillales; family Aerococcaceae; genus Ruoffia; species Ruoffia tabacinasalis. The sequence goes on from NZ_JBHSHQ010000028.1 coordinate 78,864, forward strand.
AGGCAGCCGTCGTAAAGATTGTAAAACTTGCTACACCTGCATCAACAGATTTTAGTCGAAGAATTAAAAAAATTACAAATATCCATAAGATATTCGGTACATTACGAACAATTTCAATATAAATCGTTGCGATCCATTTTAGTAATCCTCTTTCTTGATTACGCATAATGGCAAGTATTGTTCCAAATATTGAACTTAAAAATATGGCGATAACAGAAATATAAAGCGTAAGGTATAAACCATCCAAAAGGAAAACCATATTGTTCACTGTAAATAATTCTTGCATTTGTTCCATGAAACTCATTCTGATCCTCCTCTACCTAGTGTAAGCTTTCTTATTCTTCTCTTCTAGACGCACAGATAATTGCGTAAGTGGGAAACATAGTAGGAAGTATAAAAAGGCAGCAAATGCAAAGGCTGGCACGTAATGTAAATTCATTGACGACCAACTATTGGCAGTAAACATAATATCTGCTCCAGAAATAATAGCAATGGCTGAAGTGTTTTTGATTAAGTTTACGACTTGGTTTGTTAATGCCGGCAACATAATTCTAAAAGCCTGTGGTAATACTATTAACCACATACTTTCCCAAAAAGAAAACCCTTGGGATAATGCTGCTTCCATTTGTCCTTTTGCCACCGAACCAATACCGGATCTTATAACTTCTGCAATATAAGCTGCGTGATAAAGGCCAACGCAAATAATACCAATAATATACGTGTCTAAAACAATCCCTACCATTGGTAAGCCATAATAAACAAAGAATATTTGAATTAATAAAGGTGTATTTTGAAATAACTCAACATAAATACGTGTGAATATCGAAAGTACTTTACTTCTTGATGAAGAACTGATTCCTAAAAACGTTCCTAATAGAAATGCGAATATTAAAGCACATATTGAAATCCCAATAGTGTAAATAAAGGCTTCCATGAAAAGGGGAATGTCTTCAAATAGATCACCCCAACGATATAACGCAAAGGGCCCTTCTTGTAACCATGAGATACCTGATAACACTGACATGCTTTCCCTCCTCTAATTAACCGTAAAGATGTGTGACATATGCATTGAAATACGTCACACACTTTAGGTTATGATTTTGAAATATATTATTCGCTTTCAGAACTAGTTGCTTCTACGCCATTCGCTTCAAGTAATTCAGCTAAAGTACCGTCTTCTAACCAACCATTGATTAAATCATTTAAGTAATTGTGTAATTCATCATTACTTAATTTCGTTGCGATACCGTATTCTTGCGGAGAAAAACCAATGTCTAAAATTTGGCTATTATCATCCACATAACCAGCTAAGATTGATTTATCAACTGACATAGCATCAATACGTTTAGAAGTTAAGGCTGTTTTTAATTCTGGGTAAGTAGCTAATTCACTAAAATTAACCGTAACACCTTGAGCATCTGCTTCTGCTTGAACTAAATCTTTCGTTGTTGCACTTTGAGGAACACCAATCGTTTTTCCTTCTAAGCCAGCAAAATCAGTAATGCCCTCTTCTGTACGAACTAAAAAGCCAACTTCATCAATAAAATATGGGTCAGTAAAGTTATAAGTTTCCTTACGTTCCGGTGTAATTGTAAACGTCGCAATCACTGCGTCTACTTCACCGTTATCCAATAATGGTCCACGTGTTTTAGGTGTTACACCAGTAAATTCAATATTATCTGCACTACCAGTAATTTCTTCTGCGATTAATTTTGCTAAATCAATTTCAAATCCTTCATGTTCAGTCGTATCAGGATTTAAAAATCCGAAATGTGGCACATCTTCTTTAATCCCCACTCTAAACACACCGGCATCTTTAATTGCTTGAACTTGAGCTGGCAGTTCTTCTTGCGCAAAAGCTGTATTAGGAGCCAATCCTCCAAGTAACGTTGTTCCTAAAAGTGATAATGCAACTAATTTATTTTTCCAGTTTTTCATAGTTTGTTCTCCTTTTAATTAAGCATGTTTAATGATTTTACTTAAAAATTCTTGTGCACGTTGGTTTTCTGTTTGAGAGAAGAATACGTCTGGTGTACCCGTTTCTACAATTGAACCATTATCCATAAAAATAATACGATCAGCAACTGATCTGGCAAAGCCCATCTCATGTGTCACAACTACCATGGTAATATTTAATTGAGACAAATCGATCATTACGTCTAACACTTCTTGAATCATTTCTGGGTCTAATGCTGAAGTAGGTTCATCAAATAAAATGACTTCAGGATGCATATTTAATGCTCTCGCTATCGCAACACGTTGTTGTTGCCCTCCAGAAAGTTGAGCAGGATAAGCATGTGCTTTATCTTCTAGGCCAACCCGTTTTAAATACTTCATTCCGGATTCTTCCGCCTGCTTTTTATCCACCTTTTGAACTTTGATTGGTGCTAAAGTTATATTCTCTAATATAGTCTTATGAGAATATAAATTAAAGTTTTGAAACACCATCGCAACTTTTTGTCGCACTTTCTGAATAGGTGCGTTTTTCTGTGTTAAATCGACATTGTAAACTTCAGCGACGCCATCAGTAATCTCTTCTAAACGATTCATACAACGTATTAATGTACTCTTTCCAGATCCAGAAGGACCAATAATAACTACTTTTTCGCCTTCTTCAATATCCAAATTGATATTTTTTAGCACGTGATTATCTCCGAAATACTTATTGACGTCTTTCATATGTATCATTTTTTCACATCCTTTCGCAAAGCTATTAAAGCTTAATTAGAAGATTATCATAAACTTTTTGATAAAACTAGTATTATTTTTACATTTATTTAATGTTATTTTTAATTTATCACAAGTTTACAACTGTTTTTCTGATGTTTTAATATACGCGTCATGTCATATAATATGACATGACTTGATTTAATTAAAAGTATTAGATTTCAATATAAAAACGGTATGGACACTGATTTGAAAGCTATTGCACATGAAATTTGAATCATAGTCAAAAAATAATAACTTGGTCACTTTCTTCTAAATTGTTATATTTCCTGATAAATTCAAAGTTTATTACAAATATATGTTAGCTTCTCTTTTTTCAAAAAAAATAAAAAAATTTCCATATATTTAATATGGAAATTTTTAAATACTTATTTATTTTTAATTTTATTTTATAGAAAAACTATCCGCTAATAACTCTAATGCTTTGATTCGATTTTCGATTTTTGGCATTAATGGAATGATTAATATTTCATCCGCTTGAAACTGATTTACTAGATGGTCTAATTGCACCTTAGCAGAATCAATATCTCCGACAACCATTCTTGAACGATTAGCTTGTACAATCTTTAAATCCTCTTGAGTAAATTGGTAATTCTTCGCAGTTTCAACTGACGGAAATTGCTTAAATTCATCAAAGTGGTTTTTACCAAGTAGCCAAACATCTAATGCTTTTTGAAGTTCTTTTGCTTCTGCATCTGTGTCAGCAACAACTACAAATGGCGAGAACATGACAATTGGTCGCTCTACTGCTTTTGATGCTTTAAATTCACTTCTGTATATTTCCGCCGCTTCTTTCCCGACATTCAATTTATCACTGCTTGCATTTGGAAATAAACCAAAGGTCAATCCAAGTCCATTTTTAGCAGCGTTTTTTGCTCCTCTAGTGCTTGTTGTTAACTGGAACATCTGGGGCACTGTATCGACTTTAGGATTGGCAGTAATATCATTTAAACGATGTTCAGCGTCATTTGTATCTGTCACATATTTATATAAATCTTGAATACTTTGATTATAGGGTAATTTTCGTTCTTTCGTTTCGTTTAACGCTTTGTTAACTAAGTTAGTTCCTAAAGAATTACCGATACCTAAATCAATACGGTTTGGATGAAATGCTTCTAACATTCTAAAGTTTTCTGCTACTTTATATGGACTGTAGTGAGGTATCATAACGCCTCCAGATCCAATTCGGATTTTCTTTGTCGAATCAGCAATATGCATCATTAACATTTCAGGGGAACTACTTGCAAAAGCTGGAACATTGTGATGTTCAGCAACCCAATAACGATGAAAACCTAATTTTTCTGCAACTTTTGCTAAGTCTGTGGACTCTTTTAACGCAGATTGTGCATCTTTCAGTTCATCGATTTGAGCATAATCTAATACACTTAATTTAACCAATGTTTTCTCCTCTCAAATAACTGTTATAATTTATTATTATTACTGTATCATAATTATTATCTTTCTAATAGTAATTACTTTTAAAGTAGTTTATATCATGATTTTGTCTGTTATAGCATATAATATGCACTATGATATAATGACCTTATTAAACTTATGAAGGGGTCGTATCATGTACGTGATTGAACATATTCGAAACGGTGTTGAGGTGTTAGATCATGCTACTCAATTAGCTATGCATATTTACGCTTTAGAAAACATTAAGTTGGATGAATCCTTAATTTTCCCATATCGACCAAGTGCTTCCGTCCAAATTGGAAAATATCAAAATATAGTTGAAGAAGTGAATCAAGAATATATAACAAAAAACAATATTGATATCGTTAGAAGAGAAACCGGTGGTGGTGCAATCTATATGGATAGAAACCACGCGAATTTTGTCTTTATTATAGATGATCCTTCTACAAATTTTGATGAGAACTTTGATCGTATTTATCAACCAACTATCGATGGTTTGAAACAGTTAGGTGCTAAAAATGTCGGTCGTAAGGGGCGAAATGATTTAGAAATTGATGGACAAAAGGTTTCTGGTGCGGCTGTTACAATTCAAAAAGGTCGACTATATGCCGGCTACTCTCTTTTATTAGATATCGACTTTGATGCCGTTGAAAGTGCCCTGCGACCTAATCGTAAAAAAATAGAATCTAAAGGAATCAAATCAGTGCGTCGTCGTGTTACACCAATTCGACCACATCTAGCCGAAGAATATCAAGATATTACGGTAGAAGATTTCGAAAAAACAATGTTAATGCATCTGTGTGAAGTAAATCATCCTGATGACATTAAGTATTACCGTCTAACAGACGAAGAATGGGCTGCCATAGATAAGATTGCAGAAGAAAAATTTGCTAATTGGGATTGGAATTATGGCAAATCACCACGTTACGATTATAATGCTGATGGACGTTTTGAAGGTGGTACAGTATCGTTGACACTTAGTGTAGATAAAGGGAAAATTCAGAAAATCCGTATTTATGGCGACTTTTTTGGAAAAGCTGATATAAAAGATATTGAAAATACTTTAATCGGAACACGTGTTGAACGTAAAGAATTATTAGAAGCTCTTACACCAATTGAACTTAATGAGTATTTTGGTAAGATTACAGCCGAAAATATCGTTGATTTGATTTTAGAACAATAAACAGAATAAAACATAGTAAAAAGAGGCTATATCCAACGATATAGCCTCTTTATCTTAAATTATGTATCCTACTCTAAGAAATCTTTTAATTGCTTAGAACGGCTTGGGTGGCGTAATTTACGTAATGCTTTCGCTTCTATTTGACGAATACGTTCACGTGTCACACCAAATACTTTACCTACTTGTTCTAAAGTGCGAATATTACCGTCATCTAAACCAAAACGAAGACGTAAAACATTCTCTTCACGATCAGTTAATGTATCTAAGACATCTTCCAATTGTTCTCTTAATAAAGAACTTGAAGTAAATGCTTCTGGACTCATAGCCCCTTCATCTTCAATGAAATCACCTAAGTGAGAATCATCTTCTTCACCAATTGGTGTCTCAAGGGAAACAGGTTCTTGAGCAATCTTAAGAATTTCACGGACCTTTTCAGTCGGTAGATCCATTTCAGCACCAATTTCTTCTGGTGTCGGTTCTCTACCTAAATCTTGTAATAATGTTCTTTGTACACGTACTAATTTATTAATTGTTTCTACCATATGTACAGGAATACGGATTGTTCTTGCTTGGTCAGCAATTGCTCTTGTGATTGCCTGACGAATCCACCATGTAGCATATGTAGAGAATTTAAATCCTTTATGGTAGTCAAATTTCTCAACAGCTTTCATTAATCCCATATTACCTTCTTGAATTAAATCTAAGAAAGACATACCACGCCCAACATAACGCTTTGCAATCGATACAACTAAACGTAAGTTTGCTTCTGCTAATTCTTGTTTAGCTAAGTCATCGCCATCTTCAATTCGTTTTGCAATCGATACTTCTTCGTCTGCAGTAAGTAAATCAACACGACCAATTTCTTTTAAGTACATACGAACTGGATCGCTTACTTTAATCTTAGATACGGCTGCTGAAGACGCTGTTGTAGACTTGTCCCCTTCTTCTGCACGTACCATTTGTTGTTTAGTTGGTCCACCATCGTCACCAACGACCGCAATACCACTATCTTCTACTTGTTGAATTAATTTATCAATAGCATTTGCATCTAATTCATATGGACTTGCAATTGATTTCGTTAATTCATCATAATGAATTTGACCTAACGTTTTCTTTTCAGCAATTAATTGTTTCGTTGCTTGATCTAACGTAAGTGATAACTCATTACTTCTTTCTTCTTTTACATGCTCTTGTTGAGGATCTTTTTGCTCAATTGTTTTTCCATCTTGCTGTTGTTGCTGTTCTTCTTGAACTTGATCTTTTTCAGTCATATAAGTAAGCCCCCTAAATTTCTTTAATCTGACGCGTTAAATTCATGATTCTTGTTAAAGTATGATTCATTTCTGAATAATTTTGTTGTTTTTGATATTGAACAACTTTCTTTCTTAATTCATTGATCTCTTGTTGAATAAATTCTTGCTGTAAAACTTTGAAGCAATCATCTAATAGTTGACGTGTAAAATCGAATAATTCTTGTTCCCACATTAACGAAGTTAAAAAATGACTTACTTGGGTATCGTTTATTCTATCAATGATACCAGTGAGTGGCAAATGATTTCCTTCATAATAATATCGATCTAGCTCAAAAAATGCTTTACTTGTAAAATCATGAAAAAACACTGGAGGATTACTTAACTCTTCCATATAATCCCATGCCTCTTCGAAGTAAATCAAATAAAATATAATTTGTTTCTCACTATTATATGCTCGTTTTGATTTAATTTGTAAAGCAGGTTCTTGCGTAGTAATTGGCGCATTAGAATAACTAGATTGAGGTGGTTCCACACTATTATATTGTTCAGTAGGTTGATTGTAATTATTCGGTCGAATATCACGAGCGCGATTGACCTGTTCGGTAATAATCGTCTCCGAAAGATGATACTCATTCACTAAATCATTAATTCTTAATTGTTGTTCAATAGGTGATTTGATTTGGCTAATTAATTCGATAACTTTTTCAATATATTGTGCAAGTTCATATTCATCGTTTAAATTGTAATCTTTCTTAAAAAACTCTCGATTAAACTCAAATTGTGAAATACTTTGATTGATTAATTGTTGGAAACTTTCTTGCCCGTGTTCCTTAATCCATTCATCAGGGTCAAGTTTATTAGGTATTTGAATTGCTTTGATTTCTGCATTCGTTATCCCTTGAGCAGTCTGAAAAGCTCGACTTGTTGCTTTTTGCCCAGCATCGTCGCCATCAAAGGCAAAGATTAAAGTGTTCGTCATTTTACTTAATTGTTTTAAATGATCCTCCGACAAACTTGTCCCCATCGAAGCAACTACATTCTCGTATCCAGCTTGGTATAAACTAATGACGTCCATGTAACCTTCTGCAATTAACACTTTATTCTGATTACGAATGGGTAATCTTGCGTTGTCTAAATTATAAATTAACTTACCCTTTTTAAAAATATTCGTCTCAGGTGAGTTCAAATACTTGGCCGACTTATCACTATTCTCTTGAAAGACACGCCCAGAAAACGCCACAACATCTCCGCGACTATTACGAAGCGGAATGATAATACGGTTACGAAAACGATCGATTAATTCGCCAGAGTCTGCCATATAAAAAATACCAGAATCAACAAGCTGTTCGGATGTAAATCCAGCCTTTTGTAAATATTGGACTAACAATTGTGAGTTATTTGGCGCTAAGCCAAATTGAAACACTTCTAACACTTCTTTTGTTAGCTGCCTTTGAATTAAATAATCATAAGCTTCTTCACCATTATTTGTACTCATTAAGTAGTAGTGATAAAAATCGTTTGCTTTTTCGTGTATATCATATAAATAACTGAATTCTTGCTGTTTTGACGGCTGAGCTTGAATATATTTTTCATCAACAGTAATATTCGCAAACTCAGCTGCTTTTGCTACAGATTCAGTAAAAGAAATACCTTCAATTTCTTGTAAGAAACCAAAGATATTCCCCCCTCTCCCACAACTAAAACATTTATAAATTTGTTTAGGCTGTGATACTGAAAAAGAAGGATTGTTATCCTCATGAAAAGGACATGAGGCCATGTAGTTAGTTCCACGCTTATTCAATTGAACATATTGTCCAATGAGTTCAACGATATCAACATTACTTTTAACCTCGTTGATAACTTCCTCTGGAATATAACTCAATTGAAATCACCTCTATTATTTCAAGTTAATTATTGTAACTTTTGCTTGGTTTTGCCATGTATAACAGAATCGCACCGATAATAAATTGCACGATTAGAGCAAATAATCCTTTTAAAGAATCACCTGTTATCTGCGCTACAACTCCTAAAATAGTCGTACCTAATACGGAAGAAAATTTCCCAAAAATATTATAGAAACCATAAAACTGATTACTCTTCTCTCTAGGGATAATCTGGCCAAAGTATGATCGACTTAAACCTTGAATTCCACCTTGAGCCGTTCCAACTAGTACAGCTAAAATCATGAAATCAGTAAATGAATCTAAGCTTAATCCGAAAATACAAATAACTATATAAGTAGCAATACCAACAAATAACATCGTTCTAGTACCAAATCGTCTAGCTAAATATCCGTACATAATTGAACACGGGAATGCGACGATTTGAACAACTAACAACATGATAATGAGTTCATTTGCTGATAAGCCTAAATCAGTACCTACTGAAGTGGCCATCGCAATGATTGTTCCGACACCATCAATATAAAAGAAATAACCAAATAAAAACAAATATATATGTGGATATTTCTTTAATTCTTTTACTGTAGCAGTTAATGACTTCACCGTCGTTTGAACAATACCTTCAGTCTTTTCTAAGTAATTCACTTGATTTACATTCTTCCAATACGGAATAGTAAAGATAAACCACCAAGCCGCTGTAAGTAAAAATCCAATATTGACAGTAACATTCGCAGGGAATATCCCTGTTAATTGGAACACCATAAATATTAAAAACGGAAACACACTTCCGATATAGCCTAAACCAAAGCCAGTTGAACTGACTTGGTCTAATCGTTCCGGTGTCGTTACGTCCATAATCGAACTATCATAGAATATATTCGCTACGTGAAAACCAAATGAAGAAATCGCATAAACAACTAGCAATAATAACCAGTTACCATTTCCAATAAACATCATTGAAAATACAGCTGTGATACCTAAGAGTGTTGAAATTGTGAATAAAGGTTTTCGATACCCTTTATAATCAGCACTCGTCCCAAGAAATGGGGCTAAAACAGCTGTTAGAACCGTTGCGATCGCATTAGTATAACCAAGGTAAGCCGTTGAATCTGCCCCACTTATACCTGCTGCATCGGCAACAGACTTATAAAATATTGGGAATATGGCTGTTGTGATCATTAAGGAATAGGCTGAGTTTGCCCAATCCTGAAACATCCAACTCCACTCTACTTTATTAAACTGACCTTTTAGTTGCTTAAACATTTTATTCTCCTGTTCTCTTGTTAGTTGATTTGACTTTCAATTACTTCCCAAATATCATCTTTCCCCTCAGCTGTTTCTGAAGAGAATAAAAACAATGCATCACTCGTTGGTAATTCTAGCTTTTTAGTAAACATCGAAATATGTTTATTTCGTTGGCTTCTTTTAATTTTATCAACTTTGGTTAAAACAATTGCATATGGAATGTCTAATTCATCAGCAAATTCTTTCATTTGAATGTCTAATTCTGTCGGTTCGTGACGGAAGTCCATTAATAACAAGAGCGTCACTAAATTATCTCGGTTTGTTAAATATTCAGTTATCATCTTAGCCCATCTAGCCCGGTCTGTTTTGGATACTTTCGCATAGCCGTAACCAGGTACATCTACAAATCGAAATTTATCATCCATATTATAGAAATTTAACGTTTGTGTTTTCCCTGGTTGGCCAGATGTTCTAGCTAAGCCTTTTCTTTCAATCAACGTATTAATAAACGATGATTTTCCTACATTTGATCTTCCTGCTAAAGCTATCTCAGGTTTATCCATAGAAGGATATTGATCAAGCTTTACTGCAGTTATTTCGAGTTTTGGATTTTGTACTTTCATATTATGCTGCCTCGCTTTTATGAAATTTTTCGATTGTCAATATTATAGTATTCAGGTTTATGTGCACCTTCGACATTTTCCTTCGTAATAATTATCTTAGCGATATCTTCACGACTTGGCACTTCGTACATAATTTCTAACATCACATTCTCGATGATTGATCTTAAACCACGTGCACCCGTTCCACGTTCAAGCGCTTGTTGCGCAATGGCTTGTAGAGCTTCCTCTTCAAATTCAAGGGCAACATTATCCATTGATAATTGTTTTTTGTATTGTTTAACAAGTGCATTTTTTGGTTCTGTTAGAATTGAAATTAAATCTTCTTCTGTTAATTTCTCTAAAGCTGCTGTAATAGGAATACGACCAATGAATTCAGGGATTAATCCGAATTTAAGTAAATCTTCAGAAGTTACTTGTTGCATTAAACTTTTCGTTTCATCAACTTTCCCAGTTGTTTTCCCAAAACCGATGACTTTGCTTCCTAATCTTTCTTTCACAATCGTTTCGATCCCATCAAAGGCACCCCCAACGATGAATAAGATGTTCTTAGTATCTAATTTTAAGAATTCTTGGTTTGGATGTTTACGTCCACCTTTAGGAGGTATATTTGCTTCTGTACCTTCTAATATTTTTAATAAGGCTTGTTGGACACCTTCACCACTGACATCTCGTGTAATTGATACATTTTCACTTTTTCTAGAAATTTTATCAATTTCATCAATATAGATGATTCCTTTTTCAGCGCGCTCCATATCATAATCAGCTGCTTGAACTAATTTTAATAGAACGTTCTCAACATCTTCCCCTACATAGCCTGCTTCAGTTAATGTCGTTGCATCAGCAATCGCAAATGGAACATTTAATGTTTTCGCCATTGTTTGTGCTAAGAATGTCTTACCTGATCCAGTTGGCCCGATTAAAGCGATGTTACTTTTTTGTAACTCAACTTCATCATCATCCATCATGTTTTGGTTCACTCTTTTATAATGATTATAAACAGCAACTGAAAGTGATTTTTTAGCTGCATCTTGTCCGATAACATAATCATCTAAAACGTCTTTAATTTCGCTTGGAATTAACATTTTTACAGGTTCATGAGTTCTTTCACTTTTCAGTTCCTCGTCGATAATGTTTTTACATAATTCGACACACTCATCACAAATATATACATCTGGTCCTGCAACAATTTTATTAACCTCATCTTGTGATTTTCCACAAAACGAACAATAGAAATTAGTCATATCCGATGTTTTTTTTGCCATTTATTATCCTCCTTAATTCTTTTCAATATATAAATAACATCAAAAGAGGGATGCAAAGAAGCCCCAAATTAAACACTAGTGACTCTTGCAATCCCTCTATAATATTAATCTTTAATCCTTACTATCTTACTTTTCTTCTGCAGAGTCAACAATGATGCTCATTGCTTTCTTCATCTTGATATCTGAATCTAACATGTCGTCAGAAACAAATCCACGAACTTGGTCAACTTCCATACCATATTGTTCAGCAAGAGATTTTACTTCTTCTTCTTTTTCTTCGTCGCTTACTTCAAGATTTTCAGCTTTAACGATAGCTTCTAATACTAAGTTTGTCTTAGTACGTAATTCAGCTTCTTCTTCGAATTGATCATGTAAGTCTTGAGATGTTGTACCAGTAATTTGGTAGTACATTTCAGGTTGAATACCTTGACGACTTAAGTTATTTAAGAAGTAGTCCATTTGACGGTGAATTTCTTCATGAACCATAGCCCATGGAACGCCACCTTCAACTTCTGCATTGTCAACAGCTTGGCGTAAAGCTAAGTCTTCAAAGACTTCTTTAGCTGCTTGTTGTTTTTCTTCTTCTAATTGAACTCGAATTTTGTTCTCTAATTCTGCTAAAGTTTCAACTTCGTCATCTACGTCTTTAGCAAATTCATCATCTAATTCAGGTAATTCAGTAGCTTTAACTTCGTGTACTGTTACTTTGAACACAGCTTCTTTACCAGCTAACTCTTCAGCTTGGTATTCTTCTGGGAAAGTAACGTTAACATCTACGTTATCGCCAGCTTTAGTTCCAACTAATTGCTCTTCGAAACCAGGAATAAATGAATTTGATCCTAATTCTAATGAATGATTTTCTGCTTTACCACCATCGAATGCTTCAGTATCTACGAAACCTTCGTAATCGATAACGACAGTATCACCATCAACCGCTTCTGAGTCTTTAACAACTAATTCTGCTAATTTCTCTTGGCGAGATTTGATTGCGTTTTGAACGTCTTCTTCAGTGACTTCAGTATCTTGTTTCTCTACTGAAAGTCCTTTATAATCACCAAGTTCAACATCTGGTTTTAATGTAACTTCTGCTTTCATTACCCAAGGTTCTTTTTTACCGATTGTTTCGATATCAAGTTTTGGTTGTCCAACCACATCTAAACCTGCTTCTTTAACAGCAGCTTCATATGCATCCGGTAATACAGCGTTTAAAGCTTCGTCATATAAAGCTTCTTCACCATACACGTTGTTAAAAATTTGACGTGGAACTTTCCCTTTACGGAAACCTGGAACTGATACAGTTTTTTGTACTTTTTTAAAGGCTTGGTCTAATCCTTTTTTTACTTCCTCTTGAGGAATTTCAAAAGTTAATGTACCTTCATTGCCTGTTGCTTTTTCAAAATTTGTAGTCATTAAGTTAACCCTCCAACACTTCTTGTTTTACATACCTTTGTATTCTAACCGATAATTGCCCTTTTGTAAACAGTTTTACTCAACAATTCGTACAGATATAGCATACGCAAGTCTTTTTTCAATATAATATCACATATTATTCATATTTCAACATGCAACGTATGATAAAATAAAATCTATGTTTGAATAAATGTTTATTATTTTTGTCAATTGGATTAAATTTATATTTTATCTCTATTTTACCTATCTAACAGTTTAATAATTAGTTATAATGAAAAATAGTGATAAGGAGTGACATCATGGTGAAATATCCAATGGGACATGGTCCTAAAAAACAAATCAAGTTAAAACGAAACAAGAAAATAAACTATGGAAGTCGGGGAATGTCTTTAGAAGAACGCTTAAATAAAAGTAATGAGTATTATCTGACTCATAATTTAGCAGTTATTCATAAGAAGCCCACTCCGATTCAAGTTGTTCGCGTAGATTATCCAAAGCGAAGTGCTGCTCGGATTACAGAAGCATATTACCGTCATGCTTCCACTACGGATTATAACGGTGTATATCAAGGCAAGTACATCGATTTTGAAGCAAAGGAAACTAAAAACAAAACTAGCTTTCCTTTATCTAACTTACCAGAACATCAACGAGAACATATGCTTTCTTGTTTAGATCAAGGCGGTATCGCCTTTTTGATTGTATCGTTTAGTGAATTAGATGAAATTTATTTACTACCTTATCAATATATACATCAATATATAAAAAATAATGACAAACAAAGTCTAACTTATGATTTTATCAAGGAAAATGGTTATGCATGCCCTACGGGGATTTTTCCAATGATTGATTACTTAAAAGCTCTTGATAAATACTTGTTAGAAAAAAATTAAAGTTACTTTGTAGAAAGGATGTCGTAAATGGCAACTGGAAGTCGTGTAGAACGCAAAAAATATAGAAATAAAAATAATAATAAGGAAAACAAAAATAAACGCAATCGAAAACCTAAGAAAATCGTCAAACGAATTTTCATTTTACTCATTATGCTTTTTTTCATTGCCGTCATTGGTGGTGCGGGAGTTTTCGGTTATTACGCAATGAATTCCCCTGAAATTAGTTTTAGTGATTTACAAGGTCAAGTTTCGAGTAAGATATATGATAAGTCTGGTGACTTAGTTAAGGAACTTGGGGGGCAAAATAAAGATGTCATGGAAGCCTCAGAAATCCCACAAGTATTAGAAGATGCGGTTATCGCTATTGAAGATACTCGTTTTTATAATCATAATGGTGTCGACCCGATAAGAATTGTTGGTTCACTAATTGCTAACCTTCGAGCTGGAGGTATCGTTCAAGGTGGTAGTACAATTACCCAACAATTAGTTAAACTATCCGTATTCTCAACTGATTTTCAAGACCAAACTCTAGAGCGTAAATCTCAAGAAGCTTGGCTCGCAATGCAAATAGAACAAGAATATAGTAAAGATGAGATTTTAACTTTATATTTAAATAAACTTTTCTATTCTAATAATGTGTATGGTGCTAAAACAGCTGCTAAAGAATTTTTTGGTAAAGATATTCAAGAGATTAATTTAGCTGAAGCTGCCCTCTTAGCTGGTCTTCCTCAAGCACCTTCTAATTATGATCCTTATACGAATCCTGCTGAAGCTAAAGAACGTCGAGATTTAGTACTAGCAGTTATGTTAGATAGAGAAATGATTTCTCAACAGCAACATGATGAAGCAGTTAATACTTCAATTGAATCAATGTTAGTACCATTATCTGACAGCTCAACGAATAAAGTTGACTTAGTCATTGATGCTTACTTAGATGTTGTAGCTCAAGAAGTGCAAGATAAGATGAATGTCAACATCTATACCGATGGCGTTGAAGTTTATACGAATATGGACTATCAAGCTCAAGAGAAACTTTACGATACGGTGAATAATAATGAAGCGGTTGTCTTCCCTGATGATCAAATGCAAACGGCTGCTTCGATTGTAGATGTCGATAATGGACAATTAGTTGCCCTGATCGGTGGTCGTAAACAAGAAGTTGCGATGGGCTTAAACCGTGCCAATACATTGAATCGCTCAATTGGTTCAACTATGAAACCTTTATCTGCCTATGGCCCTGCCCTAGAATACTTAAACTTCTCTACAGGTACATTGGTCGTTGATGAACCATATACGTACTCAAGCGGTCAAGAATTTTATAACTATGACTTTGAATATGAAGGTAATATGACACTTCGTGAGGCTTTAGCCGGCTCACGTAATATTCCGGCTTTAAAAGTGCTTCAAGCGGTTGGGTTAGATAATGCCTATGCCTTTTTACAAAAGATGGATATCAATATCCTCAATGACAACAAACGTGAATTAGTCGAAGCAAACGCTCTAGGTGGAGAAATTACACCTATTCAATTGTCAGCAGCCTATGCTGCCATTGCAAACTATGGTGAATACAATAAGCCATATACGGTGGATCGTGTTGTTACTTCTGCTGGTACTGAAGAAGTATTCGAAACTGAAACGCGTCAAGCAATGAAAGATACTACCGCTTATATGTTAACAGACATTCTAAAAGGTGTGCCTGGTGTATTTGCTAGTAGTTCTGATATTGAAGGTATTTACCATGCTGGTAAAACTGGGACAACGAATTATACTGAGGACCAGTTAGCAGCCCTTGGTTTAAACCAAGGAACATATGCTGCTCCTGATGGTTGGTATGTTGGAATGAGTCCACAGTATTCAATCAGTTCTTGGGTGGGTTATGATAATCCAAATGAACCTGGTAATTACTTAACCCTTGAAGAAACTGCTATTCCTCAGCATATCTATCGTGAAATGATGACATATCTAATGGCAGATGTACCAGTAACAGATTGGGAGAAACCAGAAAGTATTGTTGAAGTAGAAATTGAAAAATATACTGATCCAATATTATTACCTGGACCATATACGCCTGCTGAAGCTAAATCAAACGAATTGTTTATTAAAGGTCAAGAACCTACAGAACAATCACTCGCTTACGGTCGTTATATTAATCCACCAACTGGATTTTATGCAGAATATGATCAAGAGAATCAAGTGATTAATGCTCAATGGGGACCATTGACTGAATCTGGACAGTTTGAATTATCTGTTAATGGACAAATTGTTTACACCGGAACGAACACTGCATTCCAAATTCCTGCAGCAAGTGATGGTGAATATGTCTTAAGATTAAGAATCGTTGATGGTAATAGTAGTTCTGACGTAATGGTCATTACACTAACGCTAACAACTCAGGAAGATTCTTCCGAGGATGAATCTGAAAGTGAAGATGAAACAACTTCTTCCGATGATGAATCAGAAGAATCTACGCCAGAAGGAACTGAATCCGAACCAAATGGGAATGAATTACCTGAAGAAGAAAGTCCGAGTGTTTTCGGTACGGAATCTGAATCAGAAAATAATCCTTGGTAACAAAAAGAGTGAATGAGAATAAAATCTCATTCACTCTTTTTTGCTTTTATGGTGATAACCATCGACCAATTTGTTGGTTGGAATGATAAACAGCATTCTCTTTATCTTCTTCACTTACTTCAAGGTCACTTAAACTTTGAGGTATTATATATGATTCTAAAAATACCGATGAGGGATTAATAAAACCAATGGTTTCAAACTGTTGATCATCTAGATGATATTGAACTCCTAGTCTCTGCGGTTCATCTACCTGATCAGAGAAACTTAAGATACGTTGGGAAGTATAGTATATATCCCCTTTAGCTTCTATATAATAATAAGTACCATCACTCCCCTTGTATTCGACCTCTTCAGATAATTGATCTTCATCATAAAAAGGTAAAGCTTCAAAATACTTCTTCATATAACCTTGCTTATAAAGAGACAGTTCTGAATAGGAATAAGGAAAGTCAAAAAATATTTTCTTCTCATATGTGCGATTAGCAGCATTAATATAACTATTTAAATCAATCATTTCATGATGCTCTTCGTAACCTCGGTAGACAAATACTCCAGTTATAAACCAGAAAATAATCGTTACTAAAGCGATAACTTGTACGATTCTTTTTTTTATATAAGCGATTGAAGCAAAAAATATAATACCTAATACGCAACTAATCGTGACAAATATCCACATATCCGTAAAATAAAACTGTTCCATTTCGAGCCATTATTCAAACATTTTGCCGTCCCCAATCTAAAGTCATCTAATTTATCTAGTATAATTTTATAACTATGTGATATAATAATTTACATGATAGTTATAAGGAGTTAAATCATGAAAAGTAGTTATTCTAATAATAACGCAAGAAGACTAGTTATTCTAGGTCTTTTTATTGCATTAATCATCATTCAAAGTTGGGTGCCATTCCTTGGCTTTATTACGATTGGCCCTATTGCCATGACTATTATTCCCATTACGGTAATTTTAAGTACATTGTGGCTCGGTACACGCGATGGTATGATTTTAGGCCTAGTTTTTGGTTTAAATTCACTCGTTCGTGCATGGCTTATTGGGAATCCAATTGAAAGAATGATCTTCACTTCGCCTTTAGTTAGTGTTTTACCACGAATTCTCATGCCTCTTCTATTAGGATTATGTATTAAATATATTCTTGATCGTTTTCCTGATTCTACTAAAGGTGCTGTTGCAGGCTTTGTTGGTAGTATCTTAAATACAATTTTAGTTCTTGGCGCTATTGGAATCTTCAAACCTACAGAATATATCGGAGCCATTGATGGCGCAAATGTTAGTCAAATATGGCCGATTTTATGGGGAATTGTCACAGCCAATGGTATTCCAGAAGCGATTTTAGCAACAATTATTACACCAATTATCTTCTTTGGGGTTAATCGCTCAAGACGTTAAAAAAACAGCTTCAAAGTGATTTCACTTCGAAGCTGTTTTTTTATACGTCTTCTAAATATTCATAGCACTTCTTACTTCTAGCAGTACAGTAATATCTTCCGAATAAAACGAGCAACTGATGTGCATGACTCCAATATTCTTGAGGTAATTTTTCCATTAATATCTTCTCAACTTGTACTGGAGTAGCATCTTCAGGTACGATATTTAACCTCTTGCATACTCTTTCAACATGGGTATCTACAGCAATTGCTGGTGTATCAAAAACAACTGAAAGGACAACATTTGCTGTTTTTCGTCCTACTCCAGAAAGTGACATCAAATCTTTTCGATTATCAGGGATCTTTCCATCAAATTTATCAACTATATCTTTAGCCGCACTTACTAAATACTTTGCTTTATTACGATAAAGTCCCAGTGTTTTAATGTATGGTTCGACTTCTTGTGCTGTGACTTGACTCATTGATTCTGGATCGGGAAAAGCTTCAAATAAGGCAGGAACTATCTTATTCACTTGTTTATCTGTTGATTGTGCACTTAACATTACCGCAACTAACATGTGGAAGGGATCTTCATAATCCAATTCAGATTTTGCATCTGGAATTAAACGATCCATACGGTGGATAATATCAAGTACTTCTTCTGAATTTAAGGTCATATGTCTCTCCTATTAATTGTTGTCCCAGTAATTAAGTGGTATTTCGATATGCTCATATTGTGAATCATCCACCATTTGTGAATTATTCTGATTATTTCGATTCTCAAATCGCTCAATGTCTCTTTGAGCTT
Source organism: Ruoffia tabacinasalis (assembly GCF_042652985.1). Lineage (NCBI taxonomy): Bacteria > Bacillati > Bacillota > Bacilli > Lactobacillales > Aerococcaceae > Ruoffia > Ruoffia tabacinasalis. Next base: position 97,539 of record NZ_JBHSHQ010000028.1, read on the forward strand.
CATCTGCTGTTCGAATATTTTTCTTTTCCCAATTAAGTAAGATACGGTCAATGTATTTTAAACTCAGCGCTTGGTTTAAAACTGCTTGTTTTAAAGCTAATTGAACTAACTTTTCATCATATTTAGAAATGTTTACCCAGTCATTTAATGTTTCTAATTCAATCTGAGTTAATTGTCTTCCAAATTCTTGTTCAAATGATGTGACTATATTCAGCCCTTCATTTTGGGGAGCCGAATGGTTCTTTTTCGTATTTTGTGCGCTTTGGGCACTTTGTTGGAAGTTTATCTCATCTAATTTGTCGAACAACGGTCTTAATGTATAATGATCCGTTTGTTTGCCTTCACTATTTGGCACCAATTCGATTTCTAGGAAGTCTTTGTTCATGAGTTGACTTAGTGTGTCGCTCACTTTGTGGCTACTCCAACCAAGATCGATGGATAGACGGTTCATATCTTCAGATGATTTTCCTCGATTGATTTGAGAAAAAATATATAATAATAAAACCATCTGATCACCGGTTAATTCAAGTTGATGGTATTGATCAAAAAGAATGTTAGGTACTGAAGTAAAACCGTCTTTAATCCAATCATAGGCAGTGCTTCTCATATAGTCTTTAACTCCCTTCTTTTAAAATTTTCCCTATAAACGCATAAAAGCCATCTGAAAATGGCTTTTACACATTAAATAATTTGTCTTATGGATATAAACGGTTTAATAATCTTGGGAATGGGGCTGTTTCTCTAATATGCTCAATTCCAGATAACCAAGCCACTACTCGTTCAAGACCCATTCCAAACCCACTATGTGGTACGCTACCATAACGTGAAATATCTAAATACCATTGGTAAGCATCTAAGTCTAAACCAAATTTAGTAATATTTTCTTTCATGATTTCGTAATCATTCTCACGCTCTGAACCACCAATGATTTCACCATAACCTTCAGGTGCAATCATGTCGGCACATAATACTGTACGAGGATCTTCAGGATTAATCTTCATGTAGAATGGTTTAATTGCTTTTGGATAGTTAACAATAAAGATTGGTCGATCGTATTTGCTGGCAATAAATGTTTCATGAGGTGAACCAAAGTCATCTCCCCATTCAATATCATCGAAGCCATTCTCTGTTAATAATTCAATTGCTTCTGTATAAGATACACGTGGATATGGTAATTTCGTATATTCTTCTAAGGTAGCAACATCACGTTCTAAAGTAGATAAAGCTGAACCACAATGATCAATCACATTACGTACAACAAAAGCAACATACTCTTCTTGTACTTTTAAACTTTCCTCATGATTGTAGTTTGCCATTTCAGGTTCCATCATCCAAAATTCAATTAAATGACGACGTGTTTTTGATTTTTCTGCTCTAAACGTAGGACCAAAGGAGAATACTTTACCAAAAGCCATAGCCGCAGCTTCTAAGTATAATTGACCACTTTGTGATAAGAAAGCATCTTCATCAAAGTATTTAGTATGGAATAACTCTGTTGTTCCTTCAGGTGAGCTTCCAGTTAGAATTGGTGGGTCCACTTTAATGAAACCACGGTCATTATAAAATTCATATGTAGAACGAATGATTTCATTACGAATTTGCATAATAGCGTGTTGTTTTGATGAACGTAACCATAAGTGACGGTGATCCATTAAGAAATCTGTTCCGTGGTCTTTAGGTGTAATTGGGTATTCATGACTTTCACCAATCACTTTAATTGATTCAACTAACAGTTCATAACCTAAACTTGAACGATCATCTGTTTGGATAACACCTGTTAATTCAACACTTGTTTCTTGTCCTAAGTGTTTAACTAACTCAAATGTTTCTTCACCTACTTGGTTTTTTAACACGACACCTTGGAAGTACTCGTGTCCATCGCGTAGTTGTAGGAAAGCGATTTTCCCACTACTTCTTTTGTTTGTAACCCACGCATGAATTTTTACTTGTTTATCTACATAGTCGCCTGCTTGACGCATTGTAATTGTATCCACAATATTCCCCCTAAATTCTTAAATATTAGCGATAGATTGAATCCACTCGCCATTTGACGCATTAATATAATAATACGATAGTGTATTATTCTCAGCTTTAAATGAAATCTCCCAAACGGGTTGATTATTCATCATCCCAAGTCGAGGTTGTAATAGTTTCGTTGGTTCATTTTCACTGAGTGTAATCGATAAGGCATCTTGATGAGATATGATATCTTGAGAAGTATAATATTGAATATCTCCTCCGTCTTGCGTAACAATTGCATATATTTGATTACCATTCTCATCTGTAAAATCCAGTGTAAAGTATGATTCATCAATAGTTACCCAATAGAAATCGTTAACTTCTTCGACATTATAATCTAAAGAAACTAACTCGACAGTTTCCTCCTGAGCTTGCACCATCGAACCCATACTTTGCGAATAGATAAATAATAATGCAACAAGTACAATTAACAGTAAAACTGTTAATCCTGATACTACTTTACGGTTCAACGTTTGGCCTCCTTCCGATATTTCTTTCTAATTTCATGACCGTTATATAATAACATATTTTTGATGTAAATTGAATAAACACATGAAGTAGTTAGTTCAATATATTAATTTCAACCATTGATTCTAATTGATCTAATATTTCTTTTGTATAGTACTTTGTATATAAACGCTTATCTAAAATATAAAGTTTTTCATTCGCATAATTGTTACTAATAAAATTGATGACGGTTTTAATTCTTTGAATCATTTGTGGTAGCAATATATCATCAAATAATTCCGTTTGATCTTTTGTTTTCTTTAGATAATGATACTTCGCTTGTATTTTAGTTTCACCTGGAGATTGGAAAGGTAAATTATATAATAGAACTGAAATTTCAGTTTGATTATCTCCCCAAAGAAGTTCAGTAAAGCTTCTTTCTCTGAGAATGACAATAACTTTTTCAGTTTCATATATCCGCCTTCTAATTCGATTTAAACTTCCAGTTATGGACTCAGCTAAGATATGATAATCTTGAGAAATTTCGTCATTAAGAATTAACTTATGGAAAAGATCTGAAACTAGAAACTGATTCGGCATAATAATTATAATTTTATCGCCTAAATGCTTACGATCACTATTTATAAAGTCAGATAAATCAGAAATTCGTGTTGCATTATCTTCACCTTGAATAAATTCAACTGGATGATTTAGAATATGTCTATTTTCTTTAAATAATGTTGGTAGTTTTAAATAATCAAATGCTGAGTCGAGTTGGATCCAATTGGAATCTCCAGTCATTCTAGAATTATAATAGTTTCCTGAACTGACTAATAATGCACTTTGCATATCAAGCAGCCAAGTAAGACTTTCTTTCTTAATAAGAATAGGCTTCACTTGAATTGATATATTATAAAACTTGTTATTCACTCGTGTTGCGCTGATTGTCATATAATTTTTTTCGTCATTCATCAAATTCATTTGTTCTAGTTGGTTAATAAAACGGTGTAATGGTAGAACTTGTTGATTCATTTTCTTCAGCTTTTCTGACTCAATAACTAATTGCTTATAAAAGCCAGCTAATTTAGTTCTAATCTTATTGGCAAAGTCCATGATCTTCTTCGCGTCATCGGATTCAATATTCACGTAAGTTTGAACATTTTCTTGTTGGATTGTGTTATCAAACGGTTCTTCTTTTAATATATTGCTGATTATCGAGATTAAGTTATTACTTAAATCTCTCATCGATTGAATCTCTTTGCTTAAATGAACAACATATTGATTATCACTGTAAATTTGTTGCATATCATCAAATAAATTAAGTAAATGATTACTCAAATCACTCAATTCAATATTACTCTGTTGAATATAGCGAGCAGAGTCAATAAAGGAATTAACATTACCTATAATCAGATGTCGATTGAATAAATACTCTGTCTGTTCTCTGTTTTTTTGCATCATACTGTGTAAATTAGCGTCATAAGTGATGATGATATTTGCTTTTTTAGCATTTTTAATCACATTATGGAAATTAGAATGGTTCTTTACTAATAAATCGTTCGCTTGGTGCTTACTTAACAAGTTTTTAATAGACAATTCTTTATTAATTTCGCTAAAATCACCGAATTTTGACAAAGCTTGCCAATGTATAGATGCCGCTATAACGAGTAATTCCTGTTGATTATTACGCTTGAAATTATATTGAAGAATATAATTCTCAAAAGCTTTTTCATGTAAATAATTTCCTTGTGACTTTAATAAAGCAATCTTTTCTAAAGTAGTTTGCCTTATGATCACGTCACTCCAATAATTTGATTCATCTAATGTAGGCAAAGATAATAAATAACGCCCCTCTTTTAAGATCGTTTCATTAAATATCACATCATATGGAATGGGACGATGTGTATCTTCTAAGACAGCATAAGGATGGTTTTGCCATTTTTCATAAATAAATTCTGAAAGGGTTTGATTCTGTTTAGGTAAGTTTTCACTTTCTAAATCTACATCCGCTCTTTTGTCACTAACAATGTCGTTTAAAATAAACTTATCTGGATTAGTGAAAAATTCTATTTCGTTATATCTCAAATGCCTTAAAAATGGTTCCATTCGACCAAGAGTCTCAACCGGAATTTCTTTCGCAATTTTAGCTAACTCACTCACAATATCTGCAGTGATTAATGCATCTGAATAGGCATCATGAGCTTCACTATATTCTAAATTAAAATGACGACTTAAATCCGTTAAATTAAATCCGATTGCTGTTGGGACGATGATTTTCGCAAGGACCACTGAATCTAGTGCGATAGGATCAAATTCTAAATCAAATCTTTCAAAACTTTCTTTAAGTATGCGTAAGTCAAAGCCTAAATTATGAGCAATAAAGACACAATCTTTCAGCCTCTCATGCCATAAAGTCGCTACACTATTAAACTGTGGTGCATTGGCCACATCTTCTTCTTTAATACCTGTTAACTTTGCAATATGTTCTGGAATCTCACGATTAGGATTTATTAACATCGAATATGTATTAACAATATTGCCTTCAGATATAATAATTGCTCCAATTTGGATGATTCGATCACCCTCGTCAATATTGGGCCCGGTTGTTTCAATATCAACGATTGCAATTTTATTCTTTAACCTAGGCATACAAACACTCCTAATCTATACTGCCACTATTTTTTATATAAGCTTCAATCATACTATAAGTATTTTCTAGTTCCATTTCAATGATTAATCGTTCAATCTTATCTAACCATGCCCCAATTTCTGGACCGCCTTTTTTAAGATCAAGGATTGTCATAACATCTTTCCCATTAACGGCAATATCTTTTTTGCTTTTTATTGGTAATGCGTTGTAAATATCTTCGACAAATTTATGGTCAATACGTTGAGTTTCAAATAAAAAGTCCTCAACACGTTGAATATTTGAGAAGTCATAATTGTAAACTTCCCAACTTGTGACATGTTCCTCTTTAAAGTAGTCAAACAATTGAATCATTTGGATCACATCTTTGATAAAAGCATTACTATGTGTCCATTCTTTTAAAAAACTACGGATTGTTTCTGGCTGAATGATTCCCATATGTTTTAACATTCTAGCCCAGACTAAGCGCTCATCACGTAAAGCATTTGGTGTGTCTTTAAAATCTTTACTTAATTCAGACATAACTGTTCCTGCTAACTCTTGCGTAAATCCTGGCAAGTATTCAGCTAAACCCGTGTTCACTAGTAATTGAGCTTTTTCGGTAAATGAATGCCCAAGTAAAAATTTACTAAACTCAATTCTAATTCTTTCAATTGAAATATGTTGTAAATTTGCTTTTAAAGCTTGAATCGCATTAAATGACTCTTGTTCAATCTCAAAACCTAACTGAGAGGCAAATCGAATCGCTCTCATCATTCTTAAAGCGTCTTCTAAGAAGCGCTCCTGCGCATTACCAACACATCTGATTAGATGGTCATTTAAATCCTTTAAACCGCCGTGGTAGTCATATAATTCGCCTTGGCGATCAAATGCCATCGCATTAATTGTAAAATCACGTCTTAACGTGTCTTCTCTTAAATTACGAACGAAATTTACTTCATCTGGCCGTCTATAATCAGTATAGTCGCCTTCCGTTCTAAATGTTGTTATTTCATAAGGCGCTTTATCCACAACAACAACAATTGTCCCATGTTCCTTACCGACATCAAAGGTAATCGGAAACATAGCTTCAACTTCTTCTGGTCTTGCACTGCTTGCAATATCAATGTCGTTAATTTTTTTATTTAATAATATATCTCTTACACAACCCCCAACAAAATAAGCCTCATATCCATGAGACTCAATTTGCCCTAATACAGGAATTGCTTCTTGAAATAATGGATCTGTCAGTGATACAAACATATTATTCACCTTTCAATTTTTCAATTTGTTTTAAATAATAACTCACTTTATCAAAGTCGTATTTCTCTAAAGCGGTATTTAAATCTTTATTTAATAAAGACAGTTTCGTCTCCAATGAAATCTGATATAGACTATCTTCTAAGTCCATCAAAAATTGTAGATTTTCCGGGATATACGGATTATCTTCAAAAACATCAAACCTATACAGTTGTTGATAAAGATGAGGAATATCCACTTCGACATAAAAATCTTGCTTTGAAAAACGATGATTCAAGCGAATATCATGAAAGGCTTGGTCGCTCAATGTATAACTTAGCTGATCTTTATAATACATAAAAGGCAGTTGTGTATTCGGATTAAAGGAAATGTAAATTCCACGAGGAGCATACTTTGCCCCTTCAGAGAATAGTATATTATTCATTAGCTCAGAATTTGTTGATAGAAATTGCAATAAATAATTCACAGATGGATTAGAATGTTGGTAATTTGAAATTAACCATTTTAAAAATTGTCTTTTCCTTTCATTTCTCTCCATTTTCTTACTCCCACTCTTTATATTCATCTAAGTCAGATAAGTCATTTTTAGATTGAATTTCTTTACTCAAAGCTTTTAATTTTGGTATATCATAAAACGTATTGTTATATTGATTCACGACTTCTAATGCCTTCTCAACTTCTTTATTTGTAAAATAAAAGTTAGCAAGACGGTAAGCTAATTCTTCGTGAGGAAGTAAGTAATCAAGTGCGATTAAATAATCTTCTTCTGCTTTATCATTAAGACCTAAGGCTTCATAAACAAGCGCAAAATGATAACTCATATATTCATGATCAATTTGCTCCCCCTCAAAGACCCGTAAAAAATATAAGGCTTGTGCCGCGTCACTTTTACTTAAATAATAATTTACAATAATGTTAATTGCTAAATAAAAATCTTCACTATTATCAATTAAATTTGTATAATCAACGAGCTTTTCTATGATGTCATCATTTAAATGATCAACATCATCGGCTACTTTTGCTATGTTTAAAATCATTGGATCTAAGGGTGGTAATGTTTTAGCTGACCATGTTAATTCTTTATATAAATTTGATTTCTGTCCAGTTGTTTTATATAACTCGATTAAAAGAATTGAATAATTTATATTATCTGGATTTTTTTGAAGTGCTTTTTTTGCGTAATCGATTGCTCTATCAAATTGAAATAACGTCTTAAATACATTTGCAAATACGAAGAATTCATCTTCAGTTTCTAATGGAATTCGCTCATCTTTTTCAAGTTTTTCAACAGCTGCTAAGTCAATAATTTCTTTTAAGGACTCCACTTCAACTAGTTTCAGTCGAACATCACGAATATTTTCATAATCATCTAAATAATCATAAACCGCTCTATAATAGTTCTCTGCTTGGCTAATATTTTGCTGTTCTAAGTATATATCTCCTAAATCTTCATAGGCTTCCCCTAGTGTTGGATAACTTTTAATAATCTGGCGATACATATCAATAGCTTCTGTATGACGATTTAACTTTTTAAGTAATCTTGCTTCCAATAATTTGAGTTCAGGATCTTCTTTGTCAGATTTCGCTAAATCTAACCAATAAAAGTACGCCTTATCATAGGCTTCATATTGGTACAATTTACTCACAATTTGCTTAGCATATTTCTTATATTTTTTTAATTCAAATAATTCAATTAATACAGTCAGTCCTTGATCGACTGATCCTGTTTTGAATAAAATATCTGCTAGGCTTTCTAGTGCAGGTATATAACTACTATCTTCACTTGCTCTTTCTATATAATCAATAATAACTAACCGTTGTTCTTCAATGGTATCTACATTTCCTAATTCTTCTAAAATCTCATCTAGGATTGTCATTATCAAACCCTCCTTTACTCATTCTTATTTATTATACCACCGACATGTATTGTTGCCAAAATTAATCGGCGAATAATTGAATATTATGTGTCGTATATTTAAATTGGAAATTGCGAGGAATTGACTGATTATGTAAAGTGGAAATATTTAGTCACTTGCGGTCCACTAAAATTATCAATAATCAAAAAGAAAACCCCTAAAGCCTTGTGGCTCTAGGGGTTAAAAGCTTGAATTATTTTACAGCTTCTTTTAATGCTTTACCAGCTTTGAATCCTGGTACTTTACTTGCTGGAATTTGAATTTCTTCTCCAGTTTGTGGGTTACGACCTTTACGAGCAGCTCTATCACGAACTTCAAATGTACCGAAACCGATAACTTGAACTTTGTCGCCAGAAGCTAAAGTTTCTTCGATTGTTTCGAATAACGCTTCAACCGCTGCTGTTACGTCTTTCTTAGTTAAGTTAGTTTTTTCTGCTACTTTTTCTACTAATTGTGCTTTATTTGCCATTAGTATTCCTCCTTATATAAATCCTCATATTTGAGATATTTGAAATATACGACATCTCTTTAACGGATATTTCATTTATAAGAATAACACATAAAAGCTTATAATACAACGTTTTACACTATTCTTGAGTAAATCTAAACTAATATTTAAGCATTATGAACGCGCACGTGTAATTATATGTACCGGAGTACCTTCAAAATAGAAACTTTCACGTAACTGATTCTCTAAAAAGCGTTCATAACTGAAGTGCATTAACTCAACATCATTCACAAACACAACAAATGTTGGTGGGTTGATCGCAACTTGTGTCATATAGTAGATTTTTAAGCGTCTACCTTTATCCGTTGGTGTTGGATTCATCGCAACAGCATCCATTACTACGTTATTCAATACAGAAGATTGAACACGTCTTGCGCGGTTCTCGTGAATCATATTAATTAGTTCAGGTAGTTTATTTAATCTTTGTCCTGTTTTTGCACTCACAAATAAGATAGGTGCAAAACGTAAATATTGAAACTCTTTACGAATTTCTTTAGTAAACTCGTCGAACTTATTATTACTTTTGTCAACGGCATCCCATTTGTTAACAATAATAATAATACCTTTACCTGCTTCATAAGCATAACCTGCGACACGTTTATCTTGTTCGATAATTCCAGTTTCAGCATCTAATACCATACAAACAATATCACTTCGTTCAATTGCTGATAAGGCACGCATAACACTATACTTTTCAGTGTTTTCCCAAACTTTACCTTTTTTACGAATCCCTGCGGTATCAATCATTGTATATTCTTTACCATCAGCTGTCTTGAACTTAGTATCAACTGCCTCACGGGTGGTTCCTTCAATATTTGATACAATCACCCGTTCTTCCTTCAATATTGAATTCACTAAACTAGATTTACCTACATTAGGACGTCCAATAAAACTGAATTTAATTGAATCATCGTCATCTGTATCACTAGAATCTTCTGGAAACATTTCCACTATCTTATCTAATAAATCACCAATTCCAGTACCATGTGAACCAGATATTGGGATAGGATCACCTAAGCCTAAAGTATAGAAATCATAAATCATTTGGCGTTGTTCAGGATTATCTGCTTTATTAATCGCTAGAACAACTGGTTTTTTTGTTCGATGTAATCTTTGGGCTACTTCTTCATCCTCAAGAGTGACACCTTCTCTGACACTCGTCACCATTACAATGACATCCGCTTCATCCATGGCTAAGTCTGCTTGGTAACGCACTTGATTCATTAATGGTTCATTACTCATATCAATACCACCGGTATCAATCAAACGGTATTCTTTACCAATCCACTTACCTGTCGCATAAATACGGTCACGAGTTACTCCAGGATGGTCTTCTACAATCGATACTCTCTCTCCAATGAGTCGGTTGAATATGGTTGATTTACCAACATTCGGTCGACCTACTAAAGCGACTACTGGCACTTTACTCATTCATTTCACCTCCATAAATTAAGAAAAGACTGACTAATGAAAAGTCAGCCTCGTTCTTTAAGTCAAATATTATTCCTATTCACCTTTGAATTGGTCTAATTGATCACCTAACATGTCAGCTAATGTAAATCCTGAATCGCTGTCATCAGATGAGTCTTGGAAGTTTCTTTGACGGTTTTGTTTTTTGTTTCCTGTGTTACGTTTGTTGTTCTCACGACGAGGTTTGTTAGAGCTAGCTGCAGGAGCTGGAGCTTCTTCCATACCTTCTGGTTGATCCAATAATGCTTTCACAGAAAGTGATAAGCGGTTTTGTTCTGGATCTACACTTAATACTTTAACATCAATTTCTTGACCTTCCTCAAGACGTTCGTGAGGTGTCGCGATGTGTTCGTGAGCGATTTGTGAAATATGTACTAACCCTTCAACTCCTGGGAATACTTCAACAAATGCACCAAAGCTAGTTAAGCGTTTAACAGTTCCTTTTAATTCAGAACCTTCTGGAGCTTTTTCTTCGATGTTATCCCATGGTCCTGCTAATGTATCTTTAATAGATAATGATACACGGCCATCTTCTTCATCAACAGAAAGAACTTTAACGTTAACAGTTTCGCCTGGTGTTAAGTAATCACTTGGTTTATCAACATGCTCGTGAGCAATACGGCTAATGTGAACTAATCCGTCCACTCCACCTAAGTCGATAAATGCACCAAAGTTTACTAAGCGAGCTACTGTACCTTCAACAACTGATCCTTCTTCTAAATCAGCTAAACGTTCAGCACGTTTTGCTTCGCTTTCTTTACGTGCAATTTCTTTATGTGATAAAATTAAACGGTTTTCACTTGGTTCAATTTCAACAATAACGAATTTTAAAGTTTGTCCAACATATGGTGTGAAGTCTTCTACGAAGTGATCTTCAACCATTGAAGCAGGAACGAATCCACGTACGCCAGCATCTACAACTAATCCGCCTTTTACAACGTTTTTAACTGGTGCTTCGATAATTTCTTCGTTTTCAAATTTAACTTGTAATTCTTCCCAAACTTTTTTAGCATCTACACGTTTTTTAGATAATAAAAAGTTTCCGTTTTCTTTATCTTTAATTGGTTTTAATACCACTAATTCGATTTCATCACCAATATTAACAACATCTGTTAATTCTTCAACAGGTGTAGCTGATAATTCATTGCGTGGAATGACTCCTTCAAGTCCGCCACTTTCTTGAATAGAAACACGTACTTGATTGTCATCAAAGGCTAATACATCACCTTGAACAGTATCGCCAACTTTAATTTCTTTAACACTATCTAAAGCGTCTTCCATAGTTTCCATAGACTCTTCTACCTCTGTAGATTCTGTCTCTTCAACCACTTCTTCATTTTCATTTAATTCTTGATTTTCTACAAACTCTGACATTTACCCAATTCCTCCTAAGCGTTACCTAAAAAATAGTGGTTCTTCTTATAATTTAAGAACCGTATATAAGCATATCATATCAAATATTCAGTCATCAGTCTAGTAAAATCACAATTTAATAGCGATTTAACAGTACTTATTTCTTAATATGATCAATTATTGTATTTACAACTTGTTCCACGGATAAATGATCCGTTTCTAACTCGATGGCATCGTCTGCTTTTTTCAGCGGACTGTGCTCGCGATTTGAATCATAATGGTCTCTTGCAATGATACTTTCTTCGATTTCTTCGAGCGTTTGATTAGATAAGCCCTTTTCAATGTTTTCATCGAAGCGTCTTTTTGCGCGTACTTTAGCTGAGGCATTCAAGAAAAATTTATGCTCAGCATCTGGGAGAACCACAGTCCCAATATCCCGGCCATCCATGACAACTGAATGGGTACTCGCCATATTACGTTGGTCTTCCACTAACTTTTCCCGAACAAATGGATAAGCAGAAATTTCTGATACGTTTGCTGTGACTTCATCAGATCGGATTTCACGACTGACATTTTGACGATTCAAATACATTTCTTGAATACCTTCATCTGATCTTTTAAAAGTTAAATCAAGTGTTGGTAATATTTTTTTCACTCGTTCAGCATCACTTACTTCTATACTATCTTGTAAAACAGCTAAAGTGACCGCTCTATACATTGCCCCTGTATCAATATAAATAATATCAAGTTTTTTAGCAATAGCTTGTGCGACAGTACTTTTCCCTGATGAAGAGGGTCCATCTATGGCAATTTGAAAATTCGACATTAAAAATTCTCCTTTTAATCAAAATAAATAGAGACCTTTAACAGATCTCTATTCTATCAACTTATATTCTTTACTATGGTAATACGACTGTGTCTCCTGGGAAAATTGCTGTATCAGTTGTTGCCCCATTCGCACTTAATAACGCATTAAGATCTACGCCGGTATTTCTAGAAATAGCATACCATGAATCCCCTGCTTGAACTGTATATATTCCGCCCGTTGTAGGTGGTGTCTCTACAGGTGTTTCAGGTACTACTGGTTCAGTTGGTGTAGGTGGTAATTCCGGTTCAGATTCAACTTCTTCAGTTGATTCAATTGGTTCTCTACTAATTTCTGAACTAGACTCTTCTTCACTTTCACTTTCGTCCGAGCTTGATTCACTTTCGTCAGCACTTGACACTTGTGATAACTCAGAATTTCTAGAAAAATTAATTTGTTCAGCACTACGATTAGGTATTTCGTCATTATCTAATTGTGCATTAACAAAAATAAACAATAAGAAAGGCGCAATTACCGTAATAACAATAATAGCTAACAATACTTTAGATAGTGTTGTCGCTTCTTTTGCTGGTTGGTTGCGTGCAGTTCTTGAATATTGACGGTTTTTTAAATTTTCATCTTCTCCAAATTTTCGATTCCAAGGTTTGCTTTCTTTCTTTGAAGGTGTTTCTTCAACAGTTTCTTCAACCTCAGATTCAAAAACGTCTTGATCTTTATCTTGTTCCTTAGACATAAGAATCCCTCCTAAATATGCATAGTTAATGATGATTCATTTTAATACATAGTTAACTTTCCCTATTATATTACCATAACTTAATCTTTTTTTTGCCAATAAAATAGCTTTCTATTGTCAATAACATCATACTGAAAAGAATCTGTAAAGCAATGGTAATAGAACAAACAGGTTTGCTTTATCATTCTACATTATACATTAATTTTCAGCTTATTCCACCACTATATGAATATATTCGTTATTAGTCCTGTTTTTTATGTTTTAAATTGATATCTCCATGTAATAATTTTAGTACAATCTTTAACTATAAACAAATAAAAAGCGAGCAATTCACAATTTAAGTGAACATCTCGCCTGCTTATATGCTATTTGTTTTAATTTGTTTTCAATAAATTATATCCAGGATAAATAGTATTTCTTTTTCTTAATAAGTTTGGAACGATTTTGATGACTAAAATTTGGCCTGCACTTAAAAAGATACCTTTAATTAAGTTAAATGGTGCTACAACTGCCAGGATATAACCGAAGTAATCATCAATTGGGAAATTCAACACCGTTGTATAAATGGGCAATGCAACATAATAATTAATAAACGACATTGAAACAACTAAACCAACTGTCAGAGTAATACTCATTAAAACAGCTTTAAATTTCCAATTAACTTTCTTAAGCGAATTTAAAATAAAGTGTGTCGGAATAAACATGACAACTGAAGCAGTGAAACTCATGAAAGCCCCAATTGGAAAACCTGCCTGCCCACCTTGTAAAATATAGTTAATTGCATCCCTTATAAACGCGACTACAACGATACCAACTGGTCCATGAATTAACATTCCAACTAGAACAGCTAAATCACTAAAATCAATCTTTAGAAACGGTGCAGCTGGTAAAATCGGGAATTCAAAGAATCTCAAAATAACTCCCCAAGCACCTAATATAGCCAACAACATCATCGTTCTAACCTGTGATCTTTTTTGCATTTTTTCTTCTCCTTTTTCGTCCCAAGACTAAAAAAGTACGCCTTCTCACCCTAATTTTTCCCAGGGTAAAAAGACGTACTTTAAAAGAATATACTCAAAAAAAGTGTATATCATTTAATCTTCTTCCATCCAGACTTTACTGTCGGTACTGGAATTTCACCAGATCAGCTCGATGCCTCGAGTTAGTGGACTTTACCACCGGTCGGGAATTACACCCTGCCCTGAAGACGTATTGTATTTTATTTAATTATATCTTAGCATATTCATTTGAATATGGCAAGTCCTTTGTGAATAATCACACAAAATTTTGAAGCTTAATCATCTAAAGCAATTTTCTTTAACTTATCCACTTCAAAAGCTGTTAAATCACGCCACTCGCCTGGCTGTAAAGTACCTAAATCTAAGAATGAAAATCTTTCACGTTTCAAGCGATATACTTCATGCCCTACGGCTTCGAACATATTTTTCACTTGGTGATTCCAACCTTCATGTATTGTTAACTGTACAACGGATGTTTTCTTGTCTTTATTTATTGAAATAACTTTCGCACGGGCTTTAGAAGTTTTCTTACCGTCAATCATAACACCTTGCTCTAATTTAGTCAGTGCTTTTGTGTCAACAATACCGTTGACCGTTGCAATATATACTTTATCAATATTATAGCGTGGGTGAGTTAATAAGTTCGCAAAATCACCATCATTTGTTAATAAAATTAATCCAGTTGTATCAAAATCTAATCGTCCAATAGGATAAATACGTTCTTCTACACCATGAATAAAATCCACAACTACTTGACGGTCAGTGGGATCACTCACAGCACTGATAACGTTTTTTGGTTTATATAACATAATGTATTTTGGTTCTTCTTTATAAATTGGAACGCCATCTACTTCAATAACATCCGTCTTAGATACTTTTGTACCTAGTTCCGTTACTAATTCACCATTTACTTTTACATGTCCATCTACGATTAAATCTTCACTTTTACGACGACTTGCGACACCCGCATTCGCCATTGCTTTTTGTAATCTTTCCATTTAGTTACTCATCCTCATTCTGATTATTTTCTTCGTCATATAATTCAATTGGCCATTCTTTCAAGTCAAACAATTCTTCGGAGGAAAGTTCTGCATTTAATGCAATGGGTTCAATTTCTGGTAAATCATCTAATGTCTTTAAACCAAAATAATCCATAAAGTAATCGGTTACCCCATATAATACGGGACGCCCCGGTGCTTCAATCCTTCCAATTTCTTTGATCAAATCTCGAGATATTAGTTTCTGGATTAAACTACTCGAAGAAACTCCTCTGATCTCGTCAATAGCCATACGCGTAATTGGTTGGCGATAGGCTACGATTGATAAAGTTTCAATCGATGCTCTTGTTAAGTTTTGTGAAAATGGAGCTTGAGCATATTTTTCTACATCTTCTGCCAATTCTTTTTTTGTAATTAATCGGTATCTTTGATTGAAATTGACAACTTCAAGCGCTGATGAATCATCCGTTTGAA
Source organism: Ruoffia tabacinasalis (assembly GCF_042652985.1). Taxonomy (NCBI): domain Bacteria; kingdom Bacillati; phylum Bacillota; class Bacilli; order Lactobacillales; family Aerococcaceae; genus Ruoffia; species Ruoffia tabacinasalis. Next base: position 113,188 of record NZ_JBHSHQ010000028.1, read on the forward strand.
AATTAAGTTTTAACTGTTCAAGACAGTCGTCAATGTTACTTATTGGCTCTTCTAAACTTTGAGCCAACTCTTGCCGACTCACTCCGTCATCACCTGCTACAAATAATATACCAAATACTCTCTTTATTAACTCATTCACAAATCTTACTCCTCTAATTTCTTCATTTGGATTGGATCATCTTTACTCTTTTGAAGAAAGATTAGATGTTGCTTTCTTACTAATTCCAACATCGCTAAAAATGTCGTTATAATTTCATTACGTGTTCCGTATTGGAAAAATTGATCAAGAGTCACTGAATCATTATCTGTATCAAATTCAAATGCGGCCATAATCTTATCCATCTGATCTGAGACCGTTAATGATTCATGTTGAATTTGCCTTTCAAGTGGTTCTCGACTCGCTGCTTTTTCAACAACACTGGCCATCGCCTCAGCTAAATCAGTCAGTGAAAGTGCATCTTCATCTAATGGGACAAATTCTTGATACGAACTTAAATCAGCCATCGGACGTGAAAATAGTCGCGCCCTCTCATCTTGTTTGATTTGTAATTGAGTCGCGACGGTTTGAAATTGTTGGTATAAAAGCAATTGTTGAACAAGAATATCTCGTGGATCGCCCTCATCGTAATCTTCTTCATAATCTGGACTTGGCTCAATCGGAAGTAAGATATTACTTTTAATCTCTAGCAACGTCGCAGCCATAACCAAATATTCTCCAATAATATCTAATTCTAACTCATTCATTGCCTCAATATACTTGATATATTGATTGGTTATCGCAGTCATGGGAATATCATTGATATCTACTTCCATCTGCTTAATCAAATGAAGTAGTAAGTCAAAAGGACCTTGAAATGACTCTAATTCAATTCTTAATTCTGTGTTTTGCAAACAATCTCCCCATTACATTCGTAAATTCTATAATGACTGATTATATTTTGTACTCCATTTAGCTAAGATATCCACCGTATTCATCGATCCAATAACCGTCGCATTAGGGTGTTGCTTACGCAGTAATTCATACATTTTATAACCGATACCTTCATCTCTGAAAGAAGGCACAACCGCAATTCGATGTACGATAATCGTTGTCGATGATGGTGTATCTTCATTTTGAGACTCTAACGTATTCTTTTCAATACATATTAATCCGATAAAATTATCACTTTCATCATTTTTATATAATAAAATATCAAAATTAGGATCCTCTCGGTATGACTCTAATAGATTGCTCATTTCACTTAAATTCGCTTTCTCATCGTCATAAGTATAAGAAAGTAACCCTAATATAATTTTTTCGTTTTTATTTTTTGAACTAATTAACATGGAAACCTCCTCGTCCCTTAATCACTTGAGTGATATTACCATGTAATGATAATTATTTCAAGAAATTGCATATTAAGTTGATTCTATATATGAACAAACACATTGAAAAAAGACATGATATACCTTTATAATTCAATTCGTTTTTTTAGTAGACATAGATATAAAATTGGCCACTTTCAAAACAAATCTTCTCATTATAAATTTACCCTGTCTTTTTCCAAATGCATTGGTTAAATTTGATTGATTAATTCTGTAATAAGTAATTTAAATCTTGGTTTTACTTTAGTAGAAACTTCTACAACTTCTTCGTGATTCAATTCAGCTTGCATACCAGCAGCTAGATTGGTAATACAAGAAATACCAAATACTTCTAAACCACAATGTTTTGCAACAATGGCTTCTGGTACAGTTGACATTCCAACGGCATCTCCACCAATCACGCGTGTTGCTTTTATTTCAACAGGTGTTTCATATGTTGGTCCTGTAAACCAAGTATAAACGCCTTCTTTAATCGGGAAGTCATTATCTTTGGCAATGTCTTTTAATAATTGTTGACCGCGTTGACTATATGTTTCGGTCATGTCTACAAAACGTGGTCCATGTTCGCTAATATTTTGACCAATCAGGGGGTTAGAGCCCGTAAAGTTCAAGTGGTCAGTAATAATCATTAAATCACCTGGATTAAATGATTCATTTACTCCGCCTGCAGCGTTTGTAATAATAACTGATTCAACACCTAATTCTTTAAAGATACGCACAGGGAATGTTACTTTGTCTAAGTCATAGCCTTCATAATAATGAAAACGTCCTTTTAAAGCGATAACTTTTTTCCCAGCAAGTGTTCCATATACTAATTTCCCGTCATGTCCTTCAACTGTTGACACTGGGAAATTTGGAATATCTGAATAATCAAGTTGAATAGACTCTTCAATTTCATCAGCTAAATCACCTAAACCTGATCCTAAAATCAAGCCTACTTTTGGTTCTGTGATTCCTTTACTTTTAATATAATCAATAGCTTCTGTAAACATAGTTTATACCCCTTTTATTTTAATTGGTCTAAGAAAGATTGTCCTTCTTCAGTTTGCTTCACTGAGAAGTTATCAGAGATTGTCGCAGCAATATCACTGAAGTATGTTGCATCTAATTCTTTTGGTTCGTTGATTGCTTTGCTATAAACTAATACTGGAACATATTCACGTGTATGATCGGTTCCAGAGAAAGTTGGATCATTCCCGTGATCAGCCGTAATAATTAATAAGTCATTCTCTGCTAAGTGGTCTATCATTTCTGGAATGCGGACATCAAATTCTTCTAATGCGTCTGCATATCCTTGTGTGTTACGACGGTGACCGAATTTAGCATCAAAATCAACTAAGTTAGTAAAGCTTAAGCCTTTAAAGTCTTTATCCATCACTTTGATTAATTTATCGACACCATCCATATTACTTTCAGTTCGGTGACCTTCGGTAATTCCTTGACCGTTAAAGATATCTTCGATTTTACCAATAGAAATAACATCAAATGATTCGTCTTTCAAGTAATCTAAGGTTGTGTTTCCAAAAGGACTTAATGCGTAATCATGTCTATTACTCGTTCTTTCAAAATTACCCTCTTCACCTAGATATGGACGTGCAATAATTCGACCAATCATATAAGGATCTTCTAAAGTAATTTCTCTTGCGTACTCACAAATTTTGTATAATTCTTCTAATGGAATTACTTCTTCATGAGCGGCAATTTGTAGAACCGAGTCCGCTGATGTGTAGACAATTAAATCACCTGTTTCAATTTGGTGTTGCCCTAATTCATCTAAAATTTCAGTTCCAGACGCTGGTTTATTCCCGATAATTTTGCGCCCAGAAAAAGTTTCAATCTTCTCAATCAATTCATCTGGGAAGCCGTCCGGAAACACTCGGAATGGTTGGTCAATACGAAGACCCATGATTTCCCAATGTCCAGTCATTGTATCTTTACCTGCAGATACTTCTTCCAATTTAGTAAAATACGCAGTAGAGTTTTCAACTGGATCGATGCCTTTAAGTGGCGCTATATTAGCTAACCCCATTTTTGTTAAGTTTGGTAATTTTAAACCAACCGTGTTTGCAATATTACCTAAAGTATTTGATCCAACATCGCCAAATTCTTTAGCGTCTGCCGCTTCTCCAATACCTACTGAGTCCATAACTAATAAATGTATTCTATCAAATGTCATATTTTTACTCCTTTAATCTATCGCTCTTGGAAATGAGTTACGATATATTTCTTGTAGTCGCTGTTTGGATACATGAGTATAAATTTGTGTGGTGGAAATGTCTGAATGACCAAGTAGTTCTTGTACCATTCTTAAATCAGCCCCATTCTCTAACAAATGTGTCGCAAAAGAATGCCGCAAAATATGAGGTGACACTTCGTGACCAATCCCAGCCAAGTTAACATATTTTTTTAAGTTTTTCCAAATTCCTTGCCGGGTAAAGTGTTTACCACGTTGGGTTAAGAATAGAATGGTAGAATCGGTCGATTTTTTAGCGTAAATTGGATAAACTTCTTCAAGATACTTTTTAATCCAAAAAAGAGCTTCTTCACCGATGGGGATAATACGTTCTTTATCTCCTTTACCGACTGTTTGTATAAAGCCTAATTCGAGATGAAGTTCATTCATCTTTAAATGAGTTAATTCGCTGACCCGTAACCCCGATGCATACATGACTTCTAAAATGGCGCGGTCACGGATACCATTATTAGTTTCCGTATCCGGTGCTTCAAGTAAACGATCAATTTCTTTTGAACTCAATGTTTTTGGTAAATGTTTGCGATTCTTTGCCCCTTGGATTAAATCCATTGGGTTGTGATCCATCTTTTGTTCTCTAATTAAATAATGGAAAAAGTTTTTTAAAGTCGAAATCATTCGATTCGTTGTACTTGCTGCAAATCCCGCTTTGTTTAGGCTAATAATATACAATTGGATTGTGTCTTTATTAATATTATTAATTTCGACAAGTTCCTGTTCATTAATAAATGTAACAAACTTCTTCAAATCTCTCATGTAACTTTGGATGGTGTTTTGTGATTTTCCTTGGTCAATCAATAAATAACGTTCGTAATCATCTATTAATTCATCCATTCAATCACTCCTATATTAATCCTTCAGAAAAATTCCTTTTTCCTTCTCTTGTGTAACACGGCCGTTCTTCATCAATCTTCCAACGGCACGTTTGAATTGTGATTTACTCAACCCTAAATAATTTTTGATTTCCTCAGGATCTGATTTATCGTGTAGAGGTAAGAATTTATCAGGTGTCTTACTTAAGACCGCATAAATCATTTCTGAATCATCATCTAATGCTTCAAAAGCACGTGGTTTTGCAGATCCATTTAAAGTACCATCTTTATGAACATGAATAATTCTTAATTGTACTGGCTCACCTACACGAAGTCGGTGTTCCATTTCACTTTCATGAACAAATATCTCGAAACCTTCGACAGATATCGCTTGAACACCCACACCTTTATTGCTTATTACTGTTGCACTAACTTCCTGATTCATCATACGGGCTGGTGCTTTGCGTTTTAATTTATTAAAATCCTCTTCTTGTGCTAGAACACCCCAAAAACGGTCTTTATTATCAACTTGATATGTTAAGTATAACTTATCTCCGTGACGAGGCCATTTTTTATTATCTTCTGGTAAATCATCCAGAGATACTACGACGTCTTTATTAATTAAACCAACATCAACGAAAATTCCAAGACTATATATTGATTGAATGACTCTTCCCCAACCATAATAACCTGGACGAATATCTGGTAATTCTACTTGCAAGATGTTCGTCTCGTCTTTATCTTGATAGATTAATCCCTCTACTATTTCACCATTTTCATAAGTTTCTTCAGTAGAATCCTTTGGGATAGTAAATGTAATCCCGTCTTTTTGGGCAAAATAATTTAGATCATTTTCATCTATAATTTTTGCTTCAATTATTTCTCCAAATTGAACCATTTAAGCCCTCCTTCTTATAATTTTTACTGCTATTTAATTTCTATTTTAACATAAAGTCGACATGGATTTCTTCTTAAACATCCATTATATATCCTTTATAATCTTTGTTACTTGTATTTTATGCGCAAATTCATAAAAAATGAGCACCATCAAATCGAAGTTAAAATACGTAGATTTGATGGTGCTCTTAATTAAAATGTAAGATTAGATACTTACTGTTGCTCCACGGTAAATGCGTCCACGACGAGCATCTACTGTAACTAATTCGTCAGCTTTAATTGAAGATAATGCTCCTTCAACTGCAACAATAACTGGAATTCCACGTTCAAGTCCAACAACTGCAGCGTGAGAAGTAATTCCACCTTCTTCAACAATAATTGCTCCAGCTTTATTGATTGCTTCAGAGTAATCAGCATCTGTGTTTTTAGCAACTAATACTGAACCAACAACTGTTTTAATATTTGCTTCTTCAGCAGAGTTTGCAATAACAGCTTTACCGATGTAGTTTCCGCTACCAACACCTTCACCTTGCGCTAACAATGTTCCGATTAATTGGATCTTCATTAAGTTAGTTGTACCAGATTCAGTTACTGGAACACCTGCAGTGATGATAATTAAGTCACCTTCACTTGCAAAACCTTTTTCTTGAACCAATTGAGTTGCTGAGTCTAACATCTCATCTGTTGATCCTGGTGCTTCGATTTCGAAAGCTTGTACTCCCCATGTTAATGTTAATGAACGACTAATTTCGTTATCGAATGTCGCTGCAATAATATTAGCTTGTGGACGGTATTTAGAAATCATTTGAGCAGTATGTCCAGAACTTGTCGCTGCTACAATTGTATTAATAGCTAAGTTACGTGCAGTATGTCCTACAGCTTGACCAATCGCTTCAGTTAAGTCACGTTTGTCATATTCTTTAAGAGTAACCGCATCTTGACCAACTAATGCTTCTTCAGTACGTAATGCAATACTTGACATTGTTTTAACAGCTTCAACTGGGTAATCACCTGCGGCAGTTTCACCTGATAACATGACAGCGTCTGTTCCATCAAAGATTGCGTTCGCAACGTCTCCGGCTTCGGCACGTGTTGGACGAGGATTACTTTGCATTGAATCTAGCATTTGAGTTGCAGTAATTACAACTTTACCTGCTTCATTACATTTTTTGATGATGTGTTTTTGCACAATTGGAACTTCTGGCGTTGGGATTTCTACCCCTAAGTCACCACGTGCAACCATGATACCATCAGAAACTTCTAAAATTTCATCTAAGTTGTCTACACCTTCTTGGTTTTCAATCTTAGAAATAATTTTAACATTAGGGCGTCCTTCTTCTTCAAGTACTTGACGAATTTCCATAACGTCTGATGCACGACGTACGAAACTTGCTGCAATAAAGTCAGCTCCTTCGCGTACTCCGAAGCGAATATCTTTTTCATCTTTTTCAGTAATACCTGGTAAGTTAAGTGAAACGTTAGGTACGTTTACACCTTTACGAGATTTAAGAATTCCGTTGTTTTGGATTTCTGTTACGATGTCGCCATTTTCATGGTCGATTTCAGTAACTAATAAATCAACTAAACCATCATCTAATAAGATGTGTCCGCCAACTTTAACGTCATTAATTAATTGGTCGTAAGATACAGAGAATCTTTCTTCAGTACCGGCAACTTCTTCCATAGAAATGCGAACTGTTTTACCTTTTTCTAATGTAACAATATCCGTTGCCATTAAATGAGTTCTGATTTCTGGTCCTTTAGTATCTAATAAGATACCAACGTTACGTTTAGTTACTTCACGAGCAGCTTTTAAAGTGTTGAAACGAACTAATTGCTCTTCATGGTCACCATGAGAGAAGTTAAAACGAGCAACGTTCATTCCTGATTCGATTAATTGCTCCATTGTTTCTTGAGCATCACTTGCTGGTCCTAAAGTACAAACAATCTTAGTTTTTTTAATATTCATTGATAATATTTCCCCTTTTAATTAAATTTAGTTTCCACGATCAGTTAATTTTTGATTTAATTGAAATAGATCTTGTCTAACTTGGTGTTCAGTTTTCTCTAATGTTTCTACAATATCAAATACAGTTAATTGCTCTTCACGGACACCTAAGTAGATAGCTTTTTGACCTTCGATTAATAAATCAACAGATCGAGCTCCCATTAATGTTGCGAAAACACGGTCACGTGCAGTAGGTGTTCCACCACGTTGGATATGTGATAATGTAACACCGCGGACACTTTGATCCGGCGCTAATACTTGGAACTGTTCAACGAAATTGTCAACATCCATCGCCCCTTCAGCTAGAACAACAAGTGAATAATCTTTACCTGCTGAGCGTCCTGCTTCCGTACGGCGTACAACATCTTCAATTAAAAATTCTTCTTCAGGTATAATAATTGCATCTGCACCCGCAGCTACCCCTGCCCAAATTGCGATATCTCCAGCGTGTCTTCCCATCACTTCTACAACAAATGTCCGATTATGTGATGCAGCAGTATCTGAAATTTTATCAATCGCGTCTAAGGCGACACTGACAGCTGAATCAAATCCGATAGTGTATTCTGTTCCAGGGATATCATTATCAATTGTTCCAGGTATTCCTACGGCTGGGAAACCTAATTTAGATAAACTTAAAGCTCCGGCAAATGATCCGTCACCACCAATAACCACTAAAGCATCAATACCAAATTTTTCTAATTGGCTAATTGCTTTTTCTTGATACTCTTTGTGTTTAAATTCAGGATAGCGTGCTGAATATAACATTGTTCCCCCACGGCGAATGTTATGATGCACATCTGAGAGTGTTAGTAGTCGGAAATCTCCTTCTACTAAACCACGATAACCATAGTATACTCCATAAACTTCCAAGCCATGATGAATACCTTGCTCAACAACTGCACGAACAGCTGCATTCATACCAGGTGCATCACCACCACTTGTTAAAACGGCAATACGTTTGATTTCCATTTTCCACCTCTAATTCAATAATACAGATTGGTAAGATTTTTACCACTGCCGTTATTTTATCATTATTCATATATAAAGTCATATCATTTCATTTCTGTTTTTATGAAAGCAGCGTTTTCATTTTCATTTCATTGCTTTAACATCAGTAATTCAATGATTTATTTAAAAACTACCCGTTCTTGACCGAAGATTTCTTTCAGTTGTTGTTGCACTCGGTAACTATAACTAATCGTATAGGGCGAATCTAATTGAATTGTTCGCCGATTTCGGTCCACTAAAATGATATCTGCTGGCCCAAAATTGTCCAAGGCTAATTGCTTCACATTCTCAATTTTTGCTTGGTCTTGAGCGAAATCTTCTATTTGTATAAAACAACGACGAATGGTATTCGTTTGTTGCGGTGTTTTCTGATTATTTTTATATTCACTGACGGGTTTTAATGCATCAACGACGATTTGTAAATTTTCGCGCCGGTCAACACCTACCGTACCTTCGACAATTAATATATTATTCTCTTTCAGTAATTGCATACTTTTTTGATAAATCGTTGGGAAAACAACCACATCAACAGAGTAGAATTCATCCCCAATTGTAGAGAAAGCCATTAAATCATTTTTCTTAGTTCGAATTACTTTTACATTTTGAACCATCGCAATCAGTTTTATTTTTTTCTTTAATGGTGACTTCAAGGCTTGGGAAATATTAATAAAATCTGGATCATTTTCAATAATATCTTTATAAGCGTCAAGTGGATGCCCAGAAATCGTAAATCCTAGAGCTTCTTTTTCGTAATTTAATCTTTCTATTAGTGAATAATCTTCTTTCCAATCAATTTTTGGTTCCATTTCTTGAAATAAATTAATATTTTGTCCACTAAACTCAACGGATTGAATCATGGCAGATAAATTGTGTACTAAAGTGGCTCGATTCGCTCCGAAACCATCAAAAGCTCCGGCATAAATTAATGGCGATATCATCTCTGCTTTTAATAACTTGAGTGGTAATCGGTGTAGAAAGTTTAATAGACTTTTATATGTCCCCATTTGACTTCGATCTTCCAAGATGTGGTCAATAAGCTCACCTCTCACACCATTAACTGAATTAAACCCGATACGCAATCCTTCATCAACATTAAATCCTGCCCCACTTTTATTTATATCCAATGGTAATAACTTTTGTAATCTATGTTTGGCTTCTTGAATATAATGATTATAGGATGTTGATTGTGAACGTCCATTGTTCAGTATCGCTTGATAAAATTCTTCTGTATAATTGGCTTTTAAATAAGCTAATTGATAGGCTAATGTTGAGTAAACAACTGCATGTGCTCGGTTAAACCCGTAATTACTAAATTCATATATATAATTGTAAACTTCTTTAGCAGCGTGCTCTGTATGACCTTTATTGATTGCTCCATTGACAAAGTGTTCTCGTTCTTTCTCCATGACATCTACTTGCTTTTTCCCCATAGCGCGACGTAATATATCCGCTTCTCCTAGAGAAAATCCAGCCATATCAACAACAATCCGCATGACTTGCTCTTGATAGACGATAATTCCATAAGTCGTATTCAATATAGGTTCCAGGACATCATTAACGTACTCAATTTTTTCTTTGCCATGCTTTCTTCGAATAAAAGAATCAATTTGTTTCATAGGGCCTGGTCGATACAGGGCGTTAACAGCGACAATATCTTCAAAGTTTTCTGGCTTCAGTCGTTTTAAAACATCTTTAATTCCGTCTGATTCAAACTGAAACACACCATTTGTATCGGCTTCTTGAAACAGTTTAATCGTTTCAAAATCATTCATCGGAATGTCCTGGGCTAAGAGGTCAATATTTTTATTTGTTTTAATATTACGGATAATATTATCAAGAATTGTTAAGTTTCTTAATCCTAAAAAATCCATCTTCAATAATCCCATTTGTTCGACATCGTTCATTGTAAACTGTGTGATCAACAAGTCATTCTCACGGTCTTTAACGGGAATAATCGAATCAAGCGGAAAATCATTAATCACTACTGCTGCCGCATGGGTTGAGTTATGTCGAGGCAACCCTTCGATAGTTTGTGCCGCTTTAAAGATGTCTCGATTAAATTCGCTTTCTGAAACAATTGCTTGTAAGGAATTGGATTGTTTGACTGCTCGCTCTAAGGTCATTAACTGATTTTGATCAGATGGTATGGCTTGCGACCAGCGTTTTAATTGGTCACTATCCGCTCCAATGACACGTAAAGTATCTCGAACCGAAGCTTTCGCACCAAAGGTTCCCATCGTCACAATTTGAGCCACTTGCTCATGCCCATATCTCTTTTGGATGTATTTTAATACTGATTCTCTTTTATTATCTGGAATATCAATATCAATATCGGGCATATTATATCGTTCAGGGTTTAAAAATCGTTCAAATAATAAATCAAATTCGATAGGGTCAACTAGAGTAATTTGTAATAAATAGCTGACTAATGAACCCGCTGCAGAACCCCTACCTGGTCCAATACGAATATTTTTCTCGTGACAATATTTAATAATATCCCATACAATTAAGAAGTAATCACTGAAGCCCATTCGGTCAATGACTTGTAATTCATGATTTAATTGTTGGATATATATTTCATCTTGACCCTTACCAATGGTATCTAGTTGTTTGAAAGTCAATGCTTTGACATATTCCGCTGACGTTAAATTATCAGGGGCTTGATACTTTGGTAAATAAGATTGGCTCGAATCAATAGACACATTCAATGTTGCTACGAGTTTTTCTGTATTATCCCAAACTTCTTGTAATCCGTTATCAACATACATTGATCGAAGTGTTTCTTTTGGAAATAAGAAGTTTGATCCTTTTGAATACCTTAGTGAATGATCAATCGTTTCATTGTCTTTAATGGCTTCAAGGATTTGTAAACTGAAAGCTTCATCTACATTTAATGAATTCACTAATTGAGCTGCCACTTGTTGGGTATGATTTGCTTGAGCAAAATGTGACAACATCTCAACTTCGGATTTATTGTATGGATAGATGGTCATTCCCATAAATACATGATTTTTCCCGAATACTTGCTTAAGATACGTCACTATTTCTCTGCCATGATTGTCATCTTCATGAATAATGGCTTGTTCCATCTCACTCAGTCTTCCCGATGATATATATACTAAATCAGTGGCTTGTTGTTCAAGATAAGTCCAAACGTCTAAATCATCGATGTGATTATTTTCAACCATTCTTGATATTTTAATTAGATGGTGATAACCCGCTTCACTCTTTGCATAGAGCATAAATGGGTAACGCTCGTCTTGTCTGATACCGCCAATTAATGTAAGGTTTAAACCTATTAAAGGCTTTAAACCCATTTTATTCGCGCGTGTATAAAATTGTAACGCTCCATGAAGCACTTGATTATCAGCTAAACCAATCGCATCATAACCTAACCGTTTCGCTTCTTTAATATAATCATTGATTCTTAACGTACTACTCAAAAGTGAATACTCACTTTGAACATTCAATAACATCGGATCACCTCCTAATCATTCTCGTCAATATCATACCATATCACTCCTATTCCCTCTATCCTCAATCTTTGAGAGAGAAAAAACGCCTTGTTGGTTTTATCCAACAAAGCGCTCTAATTTACTTACAGAATTAACATCGCATCTCCAAAACTAAAGAATCGATATTCATTGTCTACCGCATGTCTATAGGCTTGCAGTGTTCGTTCTCGATTATAGAAGGCACTGACTAGCATAACTAGCGTCGATTGAGGTAAGTGGAAGTTCGTTATTAAATGATCCACCGCTTGAAACTCATAGCCAGGAGTAATAAAGATGGAAGTCCATCCTGAGCCTGCTTTAATGTCTCCATTATTATCGTGAGCAATGGTTTCTAAAGTTCTGACTGAGGTTGTTCCAACCGCAACAATTTTTCCACCGTTGTCTTTTATTTTATTAATGCGTTTAGCACTTTCAGCACTTAAATTATAAAATTCAGCGTGCATTTCATGCTCTTCAAGCTTCTCTACCGATACAGGTCTAAATGTTCCTAAACCAACATGTAACGTTAATGGAATAATTTCGATTCCTTTTTCTTTTGCTTGATCAAATAACTCATTCGTAAAATGTAGCCCCGCTGTTGGAGCTGCGGCTGATCCGTTTTCTTTTGCATAAACCGTTTGATAACGATCTGGATCTTCGAGTCTTTCTTTGATATAAGGTGGCAGTGGCATTTGACCTAATGTTTCTAATATTTCTAAAAAGACACCTTCGTATTCAAATTCAATAATACGTCCACCATGATCTAACTCTTCTTTAACTACTGCGCGAAGTTGAGCTTCTTTACCAAATTCGATGACCGTTCCAACTTTAGCACGACGAGCGTGTTTCACTAACACTTCCCATTCGTTCCCTTGAGTATTATTTAGAAGTAATACTTCTAAATGTCCACCAGTATCTGGTTTCACACCAAAGATGCGTGCTGGAATCACTCGCGTCTCATTGACTACTAAAGCATCTCCAGGGTTTAAATAATCTAAGATATGTTTAAAGTCAGTGTCTTCAAGTGTGTCATCTTCTCTATTAAGAACTAAAAGTCGCGAAGCGCTTCGGTCTTCTAGGGGTGTTTGAGCAATTAAATGCTCTGGTAATTCATAATCAAAATCTTTTGTCGTTAACATTCTATTCCTCTTTCGTTTCCATCCATGGGTAGCCTAAGTGTTCATATGTTTTTTTAGTTGCCACTCGGCCTCTGGGTGTTCTTTGGATAAAGCCGTTCTGTAATAAGTACGGCTCGTACATATCAATGACTGTCTCAGTATCTTCACTGATGTTTATAGCAATCGTACTTAAGCCGACCGGTCCACCATCATACAATTCAATCATAGTTGACAGTAATTTACGATCAACTCCATCAAGTCCGTACTCATCAATATCAAGGACTTGCAGAGATTCATCTGTCACTGATTGAGTTATTCTACCATTACTTTTAACTTGCGCAAAATCTCGCACACGTCTAAGTAAACGATTCGCAATACGGGGTGTCCCTCGGCTTCTTAAGGCAATTTCTTGAGCGCCATGATCATCAATCTCAATTTGGAAGACATTCGCTGTTCGATTAACAATCGCTTTTAAATCATCCGTATTATAATATTCCAAATGAGACACAATCCCAAATCGGTCTCTTAAAGGTTGCGAAAGCATTCCTGCTCTCGTTGTTGCTCCAATCAGTGTGAACGGTGGCAATTCAAAGTGGATTGGCTGACTTGCTGAACCTTGTCCAATAACAATATCAACAAAATAATCTTCCATCGCAGAATACAATACTTCCTCTATAATACGAGGCAGCCGATGAATCTCATCGATAAAGAGAACATCTCCTGGATTTAACTCATTCAATATTGCTAATAAATCCCCAGGTCTTTCTATGGCTGGCCCACTCGTTGTTTGTATTCCGACTTCTAACTCATTCGCAATAATCATCGCTAATGTTGTTTTACCTAAGCCTGGAGGGCCATAAACTAAAATATGGTCTAACGCTTCTTCACGCATTTTAGCTGCTTGTAAATAGACTGATAATTCTTTTTTTAATTTGTCTTGACCAATATAATCTTTGAGTAATTTTGGTCGAAGCAGTAATTGCTCTTGCATTTCTTCTGCTTCATTTAACGGTTCGTTTTGTAAAATACGGTCTTCATGACTCATACTCTGCCCTCCTTGTTAGTTTTTAATTAATAATTTGAAGGCATAACTCAAGCCGTCTTGGGTTGAGTTAAACTGCTCAGCTTTTATCGCTTTCTCAACGCGTTTAATTTCACGTTGCGAATAACCAAGGCCTTCGAGCGCTTCGATGACTTTCTCATTAATCTCATCTGATGCACTTGTGTTTTGTGTTGTGTCACTCTTAGCTACTTCAGAGGCAAAGTCTAATTGTCCTCTCAAGTCTAGGACCATTTGCTGGGCTGTCTTTTTACCCACACCTGGAAACTTCGTGAGATACTGGCTGTCTCCTGATTCAATCGCTTGAATTAAGCCATCATGATCATCTAAAGCTAAGATAGATAAAGCACTTTTAGGTCCAATCCCGGACACTTTATTCAACTTGTGGAACAATTGTTTTTCATTCGCATCATAAAAACCGTATAAAGTCATTGAATCTTCTCGAGTAACTAACTCAACTTGACATTGAACTGTTTGACTTAAGTAGTCTTGCCAACGAAAAGGATTGGCTGTAATAATTTTATAGCCAATCCCATTAACATTGATAACAATATATTGTGGTGTAACAGAGTATAATATTCCTTCTATAAATTCATACATAGTCTAATTACTCCACCTGGCTTTTGTATTCACTGTAACCCGCTTCATCCATCTCTTCAAAAGGAATGAATTTTAATGAGGCTGAGTTAATACAATAACGTAAGCCACCTTGATCTTGTGGTCCATCGTTAAATACATGTCCAAGATGTGAGTCAGCATCGGTACTTCTTACTTCAGTTCTAACCATTCCGTGACTTAAATCGGTATTTTCGACAATATTTGTCTTTGTGATTGGTTGTGAGAATGACGGCCAACCACAACCCGCATTATATTTAGTACTACTTGAGAATAAAGGTTCACCACTAACGATATCAACGTAAATGCCTTTTTCATAAAAGTCATCGTACTCACCCGTAAATGGTCGTTCTGTCCCTTCATGTTGTGTCACTTGATATTGAGTATCGTTTAAGTTTTTAATTTGTTCTTGATAATCTAATTTAGCCATTATCTTCACTCCTATTTTACGTATTTAAGATATTCGCTATATCCTTTTTCTTCCATCTCTTCTTCAGGAATAAATGTTAATGCCGCTGAGTTAATGCAATAGCGCATACCACCTAGCTCTTCGATTCCATCTGGGAATACATGACCTAAGTGTGAATCAGCATCGGAACTTCGGATTTCAGTACGTTTACGGTTCAAGCTGAAATCATCATGTTCAGTAACAAATGATTCTTCAATTGGTTGTGAAAATGATGGCCAACCGCAACCTGCATCATACTTATCTGAACTTGAGAATAATGGTTTCCCACTGACGATATCAACGTAAATACCTTTTTCATAGAAATCATCATATTCTCCAGTAAATGGTCGTTCCGTTGCGCTCTCTTGTGTCACCTTGTATTGTAATTCATCTAATTTATTAATGTTTTCATTGTATTTTTCTGCTTTACTCATCTAAATACCCCTTTCTCGTGTGTATCTTGGATTCGTTTGAATAGTTTCTCTAAAGTGTTTTGATCAAATTCGACAAACACTGGGCGTCCATGTGGACAATGATATGGATCTTCTAATCCATCCAGTCCATGAATTAAAGCAATCGCTTGTTTATCATCTAAATAATGATTCGCTTTAATCGCGCCTCGACAACTTTGCATAATAATTGACCGTTCTTTTAATTCTTGAACTGTCAAATCCGGTTGCTTATTCAATAGTTCTACTAAATCCGTTACTAATCCTTCGACCTCTTCATAATACAACCAATCCGGATAACTTTCCAACTTGTAGCTTGTAGGACCCATGAGTTCTAAATAAAGTCCTAATTTTTCAAATTGTTCTTCCAGTTCGCTAATTATCTCCATTTCACTTGTCGTAAAATTTATAATAATTGGCATAAGTAGCTGTTGTTGAATTGAAACATCGACTTCTTCGTTCATTAAGTCTTCATAACGGATACGTTCTTGGGCCGCATGTTGGTCAATTAAATAAAATCCTGTCTCATTTTCTGCAATTAAATAAGTTCCATGAATTTGACCGACATATCTTAAACTGTAAAAATCTAAGGAATATCGTTTGCTTTCTTCTACAGGCTGCTTATTTGTTGTCGAAGGATCGAAGTCAGTCGTTTGAATTGTTTCGTTCGTTGGTTCGCTTCGCTGATAGTTAACTTCAGTCGGTTCTCCAATGGAGCTACTTCGATTTGAGCCATTATTATTGAGTGCATTTTGCAATTGCTCTTTATAATCTGTCAGTTTCGCTTCGGGCTCTGTATCTTGACCCCTGTTTGGTTCGTTATTTGTTGATGGTGTTTTTTGCGTAAAGTTAAACTGAACTGGATCATAATTTGTATTGTTTCTATTCACATTGGGCAAATCACTTTCTTCTAAAGAAGGGATTGGATTGACTACATCTAACGTTCTGTGCACCGCTTGTGTAATTAACTCACTTAATTCATCTTCCTTACTTAAGCGCACCGTTTGCTTAGTTGGATGAACATTTACATCGACCAGTCTTGGATCGAGTTGAATGCGAATAATGGCAATGGGGTAACGTCCAATCATCAATTGTCTACCATAAGCTTTGATTAATACTTCATCTAACATATAACTCTTCACTGAACGACCGTTAATAATCCAATGGATATATTGTTTGCTCGTACGAGTTAAAGTAGGTTTAGAAATGAAACCATTGATCGAGAAATCATCCGATTCGCTTTGGATTGGAATTAAATCTCTTGCTAATGCAGGTTGATACACACTCGCAATCACTTGTTGAAGATTATCGTTTCCATGACTGGCGAAAATCTCCTGACCATTGTGAGTCAGTTTAAACCGAATGTTAGGATAAGCTAAAGCAATTTTTTGGATGAATTTTAAGGAATGACTTAATTCTGTCTTGATCGTCTTTAAATGTTTAAGTCGCGCAGGTGTATTATAGAATAAACTATTCACTTCCACCGTTGTACCGATCTTCGCTTGAGTCAATCCTTCTTCAATGATCTTAGACCCTTCTATCTCAATAAAATGCCTACTATCGTCATCTTCTGTCATTGACTCGACACGAACTTTACTTACAGAACCAATACTTGCTAGAGCTTCTCCACGGAAACCTAAGGAATTGATATTGAATAAATCTGTTGTTTCGTAAATCTTACTTGTCGCATGTGCCATAAACGCCATAGGTAAATCTTCGGCAATAATCCCTTTACCGTTATCGGTCACTTTAATTTGTTGAATACCTGCTTCGATTAATTCAACAATAATTTGTGTGCTTTCTGCATCGATAGCATTTTCCACTAATTCTTTTACTACTGAGGCAGGTCGTTCAACGACTTCCCCAGCAGCAATTTGATTCGCTAAAAAGTCTGGCATTTGCTTGATAATTCCCACAATATCACCTCCAAATAAATACTATAGTTCTTGATGCCATTCATAAAGTTTTTGCATCGCTTCAATGGGTGTCATTTGATTAATATTCAACGAACGTAAATCATCCATAATAGATTGAATATTATCTGGTACCTTTTCTTGTACTAATTCAACTTCTCGCTCAGCGAATAAATCTAATTGGACTGCCCCAGATTCACGTAAGTTTTTCGCATTGGATTCAAGTTCAACTAAAATTTCTTGACTCTCTTCTAAGACGCTCTCTGGTAAGCCAGCTAGTTTAGCTACGTGGATACCGTAACTTTTATCTGCCGGTCCATCCAGCACTTTATGTAAGAAAATTAAATTTCCTTCGTATTCTTGCGCGCCAACGTGAATATTTTTTACTTCATCAATCGACTTATCTAATTCAGTTAGTTCATGATAGTGAGTTGAGAATATAGTCAGTGCTTTAACGTTTTTTGCGATGTATTTAATAATCGCTTCAGCTAAAGCCATCCCATCAAAGGTCGCTGTTCCACGTCCTATCTCATCAAATAATAGTAAACTATTCTCTGTCGCTTCTTCTAAAGCCACATTCGTCTCCATCATCTCAACCATGAATGTACTTTGACCACTCGTCGTGTCATCTGAACTTCCAATACGTGTAAAGATTTTGTCTACGATTGGCAGTTTTGCTCGTTTAGCCGGAACAAAACAACCGATTTGGTTTAAAATAATACAAAATGCAATTTGGCGCATAAATGTACTTTTACCAGACATGTTAGGCCCAGTCAGTAAGAATAAAGATCGATCATCATCTGCCGATAACGAATTAGGTACAAAATTGGCTTTCCCAATTAAACTTTCGACAACTGGATGCCGTGAGTCTTCTAATTCAATTCTTTTAGCTTCATGGGTTAATTCCGCTCGCACATAGTCTTCGGACTCACTAATATTAGCAAAGTTGACTAAGACATCGAGTGTAGCTACTTCATGAGCAAGTTCTTGTAAGCCGCTCACATATTTGGCTACATGTTCTCTCAGTGCAATAAATAAATCATACTCTAAAGACGTTGATTTCTCTTGGGCCCCAAGAATAGTAGCTTCAATTTCTTTCAGTTCTTCAGTAATATATCGCTCGGCATTTGTCAGCGTTTGTTTACGAATATAACGGTCATCATTAAAGTTCGCCGCTTGAAGTCGGCTAATTTCTATATAATAGCCAAATACTTTATTGTAACCGACTTTTAACGTTTTAAGGCCTGTCTGTTCACGTTCTCTCTTTTGTAGCTCTGAGAGCCATTTTTGGCCGTTTTCCAAGGCGTCTCTATATGTATCTAATTGTTCATTGACCTTGTCTTTTATAATATTTCCTTCAGTGATTGAAATGGGAGGATCATCCACTAATACTGAATCGACGTATTCTAATAATGGTTTATATTCATCTAATAATTTAAAAGGCGTACTATTGACATCATGAGCTAAATGATTGTTAATGACTTCTAATATTTTGTTGATTCTAGGAATACCTTGTAATGAATTACGTAATTGATTTAAATCACGTGCTGTCGCATTTCCTAAACTGATTTTCGTTACGAGTCGTTCTAAATCATAGATTTGGCTCAAACTGTCCATTAAATCCACACGTTCAAAATAAAAGCCCATTAAGTTTTCAACTTTTTGATGACGATCACTTAAATCATTCATATCAAGCAAAGGTTTATCTAACCATTGATGTAATTTACGACCACCCATGGCAGTTTTAGTTTTATCAATCAAGTCGAGTAAAGAACCTTTTTTCTTTTGCGAACGTAATGAGCGAGTCAATTCTAATTGTGACTTCGCATAGTAGTTCATTTGCATATATGAACTTAGTTCATAACGCTCGACTTCTTTAATATGCTCTAAATTAGTAATATAAATACTTTCTAAATAGCCATAAAGCATATTTAAGTTTATTAATTCATCATTGGTTGGTTCAGCTATCTTCCATGAATGTGTTAATTCATGACTACTTTCGAATAAAGTAAAAAAACTACCTAAATGTTGTTTTAATTTCTCTAATAATTCAGTATCAATCTTGGAATCAACGATCACCTCTGAAGGGTTAATTCCTTTGACTTCGTTTACTAATTGATTCCAGATAGTCGTTTTGGTTAAATATAATTCCCCTGTCGAGATATCAATGTAGCTTAAATAATAACCATTATCACCGATATGGATACATGCAAGATAATTGTTCTCTTTTGTTGGTATCGCATCATCTTCAAGAATTGTCCCAGGTGTCACCACTCTGACGACTTCTCTTTTGACCATCCCTTTTGCTTGTTTAGGGTCTTCCATTTGTTCACAAATCGCGACTTTATAACCTGCTTCAATTAGGCGTTTTATATATTCTGTGGATGAGTGATATGGAACCCCGCACATTGGTATCGGATTATCAGCATTTTTATTTCTGGATGTTAAAGTGATTTCTAATATTTTCGATGCTTGGATTGCGTCCTCATGAAATAACTCATAAAAATCCCCTAAACGATAAAATAAGAATGCATCCGGATAACTTTCTTTAATCTTTAAATATTGTTCCATCATTGGCGTTTGTTTCGTCTTTTTTGCCATTTACATCTTCCTATCTAATTTGCTGACAAATTGTTTTAATTGATTTTGCTAATCCTGTTGATGGATTGATATCGATGACAACTGCACTAATAACAGCTTCATTCGAAATTTCTTGTTCTAATCGCGTTGGCAATTGGCTTGTAAAGCGTCGAATGGAATCCTCCTTACGGAAACCAATCACACTATTTAAAGCACCTGTCATGCCGACATCTGATATATAAGCTGTCCCTTGTGGAAGGACTCTGCCATCATTTGTTTGAACATGTGTATGTGTCCCTACAAGTGCAGAGATTTGCCCATCAAATAAAAAGCCCATCGCTTGTTTTTCGCTCGTTGTTTCACCATGAAAATCAATAAAAATATGGTTTGTTCTTTTCTTAACCGTTTCAATTAACGGCTTTAAGTAATTAAATGCATCGAGTGAAGGCTTCATAAATACATTCCCTATGACGTTAATAATAGCCAATTCCTTATCATTCACTCTAACATAGTGAACACCTTTACCTGGTGTTCCTTCTGGCATATTGACCGGGCGCACTAAACACTTTGCGTCTGAAATGAATTCGTAAATATTTCGATTATCAAATGCGTGATTTCCTAGTGTAATCGCATCTACTCCAGATGACATTAGCCATTTATAAAGTGTTTCTGTAATTCCATGTCCGTCTGCAATGTTTTCACCATTTGCAATCGTAACTTGTGGTTTGTGTTCTTGTTTCAGTTGAGTTAAATATTTTTTTATTGCCTCTTGCCCACTTACTCCAACAATGTCGCCTATAAATAATATTTTCATGCGAGTCCTCTTTCCAGTTAATCTTACCTAGTATCATATCAATATTTCCATGTAAAATAAAGCCGACAGTATTATCCGACTTCTTCTGATTATTGCTTTATATTTATCGTTTTTAGCTTTTAAAAATACATTAATACCAAAAAAATAAACTACGAGCATTAACGCTCGTAGTTTTAACTCAATTATTTGGCATATTCGACAGATCTTGTTTCGCGAATTACCGTTACTTTAATGTTTCCTGGATAATTCATCTCAGACTCGACACGTTTTCGAATGTCATGAGCCACCTTAGCCGCTTGTGCGTCATTGATTTTGTCTGGTCTAACTGCTACTCTGACTTCTCGTCCAGCTTGAATTGCATAAGCATGAGAGACACCATCAAAACTTGTTGAAATTTCTTCCAATTGTTCAAGTCGACGTATATAATTCTCAAGTGATTCACTTCTAGCACCAGGTCTTGCTGCAGAAAATGCATCTGCTAAAGCAACTAACACTGATATCATTGAAGTTGGTTGAGTATCTCCATGATGGGAAGCAATTGCGTTAATAATAACGTCTGATTCTTTATAACGTTTTGCAATCTCTGTCCCAATCTCAACGTGTGTACCTTCGATTTCATTATCTAATGCTTTACCTAAATCATGTAGTAAACCAGCTCGTTTAGCTACGACAACGTCTTCACCTAATTCACCCGCCATATAGCTCGTTAATTTAGCTACTTCGATTGAATGTTTTAGGACGTTTTGACCATAACTAGTTCGATAAGCTAGTCGACCAATGATTTTAATCAAGTCTGGATGCAGTGAATGAATGCCTAATTCAAATGTAGCTTCTTCACCGACTTCTCGAATTTTTTCATCAACTTCTTTTCTAGCTCTTTCAACCATCTCTTCAATACGAGCAGGATGAATTCGTCCATCTTGGATTAATTTTTCTAAAGCAATTTTTGCAATTTGGCGTCGGATTGGATCAAATCCACTTAATACGACAGTATCTGGTGTATCATCAATAATTAAATCGATACCAGTTAAGCTTTCGAATGTTCGAATATTTCTACCTTCTCTACCTATAATACGACCTTTCATATCGTCGTTAGGTAATTGAACAACACTCACTGAATTGTCTGTGACAATATCGGTTGATGTTCTTTGAATTGCTTGTAGTATAATATTCTTCGCATTACGGTCTGCTTCGTCTTTAGCTTGTTGCTCTGCATCACGAACCATTATTGCTATGTCTTGAGTTAAACCATCTTTTGTTTCGTCAATAATTAACTCTCTTGCATCGTCTCGAGACAATGCTGCGACACGTTCTAATTCATCTTTTTGTTGTTGAATTATTTCATTCACTCTTGCTTCTTTATCAGTAACACTTTGTAGTCGTTTGTTCAAATCATCTTCTTTAGATTCAATATTTAATTCTCTTTTGTCTAAATTATTACTTTTTTGATCTAAATTTTCTTCTTTTTGAATTAAACGATTCTCGGATCTACTGACTTCATTGCGACGCTCTTTTAATTCCGCCTCAATCTCATTACGGTACTTTAGATTTTCTTCCTTCGCTTCGAATAGCGCTTCTCGTTTAAGATTTTGAGCTTGTTTAATTGCATCGTCAACAATGACTTCAGCATTTGCTTTCGCACCCTCAATACGTTTATTGTCTGACACTTTTTTGATTAAAAAGCCGATTATAATTCCAACTATTAAAGCAACGATCGCGAAGGCGATTGACATAAAGTCCATATGAGTCACCTCCTGATCTATGTAATTTTAAAGTATTCATTTTAGTGTTAAAATTAAATAAAATAAATAGTGTGCAACCACACATACTATCATATGACTATTTTGTCAATTAGTCAATCAATCACAATTATAAAATATAGATATTTTCAAATTATTTTCTAATAGAAATCTCGGAGTAGGTGCTCAGGTCTATGAATGCTTAACTTTGAAGCTACCTGATGTAAATCGCTTACTATATTTTTTAGTTTATAAAATATTATTTAATTATTTTTCCTCGGAACTATCTAAGGGGATTATTCTTATGATTAAATTAAAGACCAGCCAGCCTGCTATAAAGTATAACAGGCTAACTGGTCTAAATTATTGAAATTAATTATCTATTATTATTCTTCGCTATCTAAAGGTAATTCAGTGCTTTCTTCTACTTTTTCTTCGTTAGCTTTTTCTTCTTTAACTTCTTTTGGTGTGAAGTAGTGCTCACGCACTTGAGCTTCAACAACTTCTAGAATATCTGGATTCTCTTCTAAGAATGTTTTCGCATTCTCTCGTCCTTGTCCGATTCGCTCTTCACCATAAGAATACCAAGAACCTGCTTTTTTAATGATTTCTAAATCAGCAGCAATATCAACGAGTTCTCCAATTTTAGAAATCCCTTTACCATAGATAATATCTACCATTGCTTCTTTAAATGGAGGGGCTACTTTATTCTTAACTACTTTAATGCGCGTTCTATTCCCTACAAAGTTTCCGCTATCTTTAATTGATTCCGCACGTCTGACTTCTAAACGAACTGATGAATAGAATTTAAGTGCACGTCCACCAGGCGTTGTTTCAGGGTTTCCGAACATAACACCCACTTTTTCACGAATTTGGTTAATGAAAAAGGCAATTGTTTTTGTTTTACTAATTGAACCGGATAATTTTCTCAATGCTTGAGACATTAAACGAGCTTGAAGACCAATATGAGTATCACCCATCTCACCTTCAATTTCAGCTCTTGGAACTAATGCTGCAACAGAGTCAATAACAACGATATCAATGGCTCCAGATGATACTAATGCATCCGCAATTTCTAAGGCTTGCTCCCCTGTATCTGGTTGAGAAAGTAATAATTCCTCTACATCGACACCTAAATTTGCTGCGTAATCTGGATCTAATGCATGCTCAGCATCAATGAAGGCAGCTAAGCCTCCATTTTTTTGAACTTCTGCAATAGCATGTAGTGCAACTGTTGTCTTACCAGATGATTCTGGTCCGTAACATTCAATTATACGTCCTCTTGGGTATCCACCGACACCTAAGGCAATATCTAATTGTAAAGATCCAGTTGGTACAGTTGAAATACGTGTATCCGTACGATCTCCAAGACGCATAATTGCACCTTTACCAAAGTTTTTTTCAATTCCCTTTAATGCTAAGTCTAGCGCTTTTCTTCTATCTTTATCTACCATTACTTGTGCCTCCATTTCATTTCTATTACATTGTAGCTTTACTTTTATCGTTTTGCAAGCAAAAAACGAACATATGTTCTATTTATTTAAAAATTCTTTTACTAAGTTTGATTTGTCAATTTAAGCTAGAAATAATTTAACTCTGATACATTCTCAATAAAGACCTCCAACGGCGT
>NZ_JBHSHQ010000029.1:0-74593 GCF_042652985.1 Ruoffia tabacinasalis
TTTTAGAAGACACAAAGATAGGGTTGATGACATTTTAATTTTTGTCATCAACCCTATTTATTGTAGAACCCGTTTTTTTTATAAAGAAGTTAATTTCGACAATAATATATAAAAGTGAGTCTCTTTATCCCCCACACCTGTCTTCATTCCGAAATCCACTTCTGCCATCTCAACATAAAAGTTAAGTAATTCTGGTAATTGCAAGGATCTTCCTGATGTTAAAGCAAGCTTCACTCGATAGGGATGAATGCCTAACTGCTTAGCAATATCTGCTTGGTTCATACCTTGTCGGCCTAGTATCATTGATTGAACAATCACTCTAAATTGAGAAACCATTAATGCATGTAAAGCAATCGGTTCATGACGCATTAATAATAAATCTTGGTAAATTTGAATCGCTTGAGTAATATTTTTATTCGCAACGGCATTTGTTAATTGGAATACATCCGATTCAAGTGTACGTGGAACGAGTGATCGAACAGAATCGAGTGTAATTCTACCATCAGTTTGTCCAAATATTTCCAGTTTATTCACTTCGGTCATTGCATTAGTTAGTTGATAGTTTACCCTAATTAACAATTCCTCAACAGCTTCACGTGTAAACGAAATATCTAAATTATTAATATATGACTGGACATAACGCGCTACTTGACCTTCATCTAACTCTGATATATCAACCATTTTTGTTTGTTTATTAAAACTCTTAGTGAGTTTCTTTCGCTTGTCTAAGGATGGATTTTCAACATTAAAGATTAAAATACTTGCTTGGTTCGGATTATCTAAATAACCTAGTAATCTTTTTTGTTCTGAATCAGTTAATTTATTCTTACTTTGCGAATTTAAAAAGGTCGCATTCGACACGATGAGCACACGGTAGTCAGAGAAAAAAGAAAACATCTCTGCCTCATCCAAGACATCATTCATCGTCACTTCTTGTAAGTCAATTCGTGAGATATCTAAAACATCGATCCCACCTAATTGTTGAAATAAGCCTTCCATAAAGTGGTTTTTGAGGTAATTCTCAGATCCGACAACCGTATAGATTGGATCAATTTGTTTCTTATTGATTTGTTGCATGACTTGTTGGAACTCCATCTTTTCCCTCCTTCATATAAAATAAAACGAACATCACCAAAGATTAATACATCAAGGTAATATCCGTTTTATTATCATAATCTTTTACTTTTGAATTTTTACTACCCAGTTATTTGCCGTATCTGAAGAATTAAGTAAAGATGGTGTATCTTCTGCTTTCTCATTACGTTCAATAACTTTTCCTTGAATAGGTGATGGTATTTCAATCGCAGCTTTAGAAGCTTCAACATTAATAATTGTATCATCAACATCAATGTTTCCTAATGAAGCGATATTTGCATATGAAATATCTCCTGCTTCATCTTGTAATTCAGGCGTTAAACCAATCGTTACAATATTATCTTCTTCAGTCATCCATAAATTCTTATTTAATAATTCCAATATTAATCACCCTTCTAAATTTAATAACTAAAATCATCTTCCATACCAAACATATAGCTTCGGTGATGATATTTCATTGATAGAACTAAACCAATCCCAATCATGTTTCCTAGTAAAGCCGAACCACCTTGAGAAACAAATGGCAGTGGAACCCCCGTGATTGGTAATAAACCAATCGCCATTCCGATATTCTCTAGAACGTGGAATAAAATCATTGAAATAACACCTGCGGCAATATATGAATAAAACTCATTACGTGTTTTAAAGCAGATTTGTACGATTTGATAAATTAAAATGAAATAAACAAAGAGTAAAACTGAGCTTCCTAAGAATCCGAAGTTTTCAGCGATAGTCGTAAAGATAAAGTCAGATTCACGAACCGGTACGGTAACTTGTGAAACCCCAAAGCCTTTACCACTCAATTGACCCGATCCAACAGCTTTAATACTTTGAGCTAACTGATACCCACTCCCTTGTGTGTTTTCAAAGGGTTGTAACCAGTCTAAGATACGGTTAATTTGATATTCTTGAACAAGATTATTATCTATTAGAAATTCTGGGTAATTCGCAACGACAATTATAATTCCTCCCGCAACAACAATAACGGTTGTCGCAATTGGCGCAAGAATTTTCCAACTGATTCCTGACATGAGAATAATTCCAGCAGTAATCGACATGATAACTAAGTTTGTTCCTAAGTCGTTTTGTAACTGAATTAAAATCATCGGTGGTGCAGCAAACATCAATATTTTTCCTAATTGCATAAAGTCTGTCTTTATCGTACGGTTAGGGTATTTATTATTATGCTCAGTGACAACACGTGCCATAAATACTATATAAGCAGGTTTGAAAAGCTCTGAAGGTTGAACCGATAGTGAACCGATTCTTAACCAACTTGTCGCCCCTGTATCGGCTAATTCTCTATCATAGAAGAACAGTACTAATACTAATAGTAGTAAACCGAATCCGTATAAATAAGTGGAAAGCTTCCAATATTGTTCACTATCTAATTGCATCGCCGCAATAACAGCAATCGTACCTACCCCATACCATAAGGCGTGGAATAAAGTTGGAACGAGATTTCCCCCTTCAATGAGTGTTGTTGTTGAGTATACACTTAACAATCCGATGATTGCTAGGACCATAACATTTAAGATAATGCCGTAATCGATGCGGTTCTCATTATCTCGACGTATTTGTCTAATAGATGTCATTCATTTCACCTTTCTTTATTGCTTGTTTGTAAAATTCTTATATATCTTATTGGTCAATTCAAACTGATTTGAATTTGCTTGTCTAAAGTTATCACTATATGAGACAAATGATTGGTACTTACTAGTTTCTTCAACCAATTGCCAATAACTTTTCTCTTTAAAATCATGATAAAAGACATTGATGTAAGCTCCTATGGCAATCACCATCGCATTTAAATATAACCAAATGATCGCAACCATGAATACTCCAATCGTGCCCCCACCAACATTACCTCCAGCAAATCTCATATAAACATTGAATAACTGAGATACTAAGATAAAGCCTAATAAGGCAAATACTGTACCAGGTATTGCATATTTGATCGGCCATTTAACATTTGGCATAAATTGGTATATTCCAATTAATAGAATAAAAATACCTAGCAAACCTAAAATCCAGCCCTGATTCACAAAAAATTCCAATAAGAAAAATTGAATACCAAAGACTTCTTGAATATAGTCAATAATTGTCTCGCCAAATACAAGTGCGAATGTAAATGTAACTAACGCAATGACGATGAGTAAAGTAAATACATATGCAAATAATCGTGCAATAAAAAAGTTTTTTCTAGGTACAGTTTTATATATTGTATTTAGAACACGTTGCATTGTATTAAATACATTCGAAGCTGGCCATAATGAAATGATTAAACTTAGCGAGAACAATCCTGAACTTGTACCTGTTAAATAAGTCTCCAATAAGGGAATAATCGCTACCTCGACTTCATCTGGTAAGGCTAATTGAATTGTGTCAATAATTTGTGCTTCTGAAAAAGGTAGTATAGCAATAATATTTGATAATGCAAGCATTAACGGCACTAGCGCCCAAATAACATAGAAAGATAATTCGGCAGCATAACTACCAAATGCCAACTGTTGATTATTAATTTGGAACGTCTTGATTAGCTTATTAAATACCGAAGGTTGATCCATCTCTATCAGACCTCTCAATTCATTTTTATAACTACATAAGATTATCACATATTATATCATTTTGCACTTTAAGAATCTGTAATAATCTAGACTTTTTATATTTTCCTTTAATTTCTTAGACACACGTGTTTTCTATAGTATAATGGATTCAGAACAATTAGGAGGTAAGGCATGAGTAAAGGAGTAACATTTTATTTTGTACGCCACGGTGAAACATATTTCAATTTCTATGGTCGAATGCAAGGATGGTCTAATGCATTATTAACCGAAGAAGGAATTAAAAATGTTCATCGCAGTGGTAGAGGTCTAGCCGATATTGAATTTGATGCTGTATATACGAGTGATTTAAAACGAACAATTGATACAGCTTCAATTATTTTAGAAGAAAATCATAATAATGAGCACTTAGAAATCGAACAAATGCCAGAATTTCGTGAAGTTCACTTTGGATCTTTTGAAGGTCTTTCTTCTGCTGAAGTTTGGCCAGAAGTTGAACAAAGGGTAAACATCAAACATGGGTTGCCTGAAGGAACTGAGAATCAAATTCAAGATATTATGAATATGTTCAAAGAAGCGGATCCATATCACTTTGCAGAAAACTATACTGAATTTTGGAATCGTGTAGAATCTGGTTTACTAAAATTACTAAACCGTCACGCTGGAACGGACCAAAATATTTTAGTTGTGTGTCATGGGATGACAATTCGCAATCTATTACATGGTTTAGTTGCTGATTTCGATGAAACTGAACCAATACAAAATGCATCCGTATCTATTGTTAAATACCAAAACGGACATTTCGAGATGCTTGCATATAATCAAGTTGAACACTTTAAAGATGTTGCTGATGAAGCAGCGAATGATTAATTAATCTATAATGAACAATTAAAAGCGCAGGACTTGGGAGTTGATTCCCTCGTCCTGCGCTATTTTTATGCCATACTTCCTTGCATTTGATACATTTGCGTATAAGTGCCTCCCAGATCAAGTAGCTCTCTGTGAGTGCCTCTTTCTTGAATATGTCCATTGTCCATGACGATGATTTGATCTGCATCTTTAATGGTTGAAAGACGGTGTGCCACAATAAAGGTCGTACGTCCTTCTTTTACAACTTTCATCGCATGTTGAATGACTTCCTCGGTCTCCGTATCAATATGAGAGGTTGCTTCATCAAGAATCAAAATCTTCGGATTGTTGGCTAAGGTACGAGCAAAAGATATTAATTGCCGCTCCCCTGAAGAAAAAGCTTGCCCCTTTTCCACAACTTCAGCATGGATTCCTTTTTCTAATTTATTAATTAATGGTTGTGCTCCAACTTTAATGAGCGCCTCAAGTACCATATCATCGGTAATTTCGGGATTGTTCATACTAATATTTGTCGCAATCGTACCAGAAAATAAATATGGTTCTTGCAAGACAATCCCCATTTTTTCTCGAATGCTTTCTCGGTTATATTCTTCAATGTTTTGCCCGTCAATAATTACTTGGCCTGCTTGCGGATCATAAAAGCGAAATAGTAAATTAATGATTGAGCTTTTACCTGAACCTGTATGACCGACTAAGCCAATGGTCTCACCCGCGTTTACATTAAAATTTAACTGATGTAAAACATTATTGCCTTCTTTATAAGCAAAGGTCACATCATTAAATTCAACATTTCCTTGAGTAACTATTAATGACTTGTCAGAATCTTTCTCAACGGGGGTATCCATTAACTCGAACACGCGCATTCCAGCTGATAACGCTTGTTGCAATATCGTAATTAAACGAACAATCATTGTAATGGGGTCAAATAAACGTTCTACATAATTGATGACGATATATAAGGTTCCAATTGATATAGATAAGATACCGCTTGTAAACTGCGTTCCTATATACAACATCACAAGTAAAGTAACAATACTCTTAAAGAGTCCGGACAAATTCCAAGCAAAAAACGCTTCGTACTTTAAGGATTCTTTTCTAGTATTTAGCCAAGTTTGATTGACTTGCTCAAACTCTTCAGCCATATGCTCTTGTTGATTGAACACTTGAACAATCGATACACCTTGAACAATTTCAGCGATTTTACTATTCAGTTCACTGACCGATTCTCTCCATAAAGTATTGATTGGTTGAATTTTTTTAGAGAAAGCCATTTGCCAAACGACGATTATTGGTATGAGTAGTAATAACCAACTTGCTATCGTCGGGCTGACAGCAAACATACCAATATATACACCTAGAATGGTCATTGTATTAATGAGTATTTGAGTCGTAAAATTTGCAAAAAAGTTCTCTCTTAAAACCTCTGTGTCATTGACGATTCGAGCAGATATCTTTCCAGCTGGAATATCATCAAAATAACTAACCGGTAACTTTTGCATATGCTCGTGAGCTTCATCTCGAATTACTTTACTTAGCCGATTCGATCCATTCGCTAAAAGCAAATATCCCACATAACCAAGAATCGCTGAGATAAATGTAATTATAAGATAAAAGCCAAATTGTTCCGTAATAAAGGTAATATTAACAGTCTCTTCGTTCGCAACGGATAGGGACACATAATCAATCATTTTACTTGCAATAATTGGTGTATATATTGAAAGTCCTGTAGAGAAAATCAACAGAATGAACCCTGATAACAAGAGTTTCCATTCATAACGTAAGTAACCAAGTAGTCTAGTGAATGTCTTCATTCTCAGCGCCCCCTTCTGATTGTTGTTTGTTGAATTGTTCGTAATACCAACCTTCGTTCGCTAATAATTCTTTCGGTGAGCCGTATTCAACGATGCGTCCATCGTCTACAACTATAATCATGTCCGCTTGATTTACCGCAGAAAGCCTATGTGTGACAATAATGTTTGTCTTATCCCCACGGATACTTTGAACATTTGTAATGATGGCTCTTTCAGTCTTTGCATCAACCGCTGAAAGTGAATCATCTAATATTAATAACTCTGGTTCTTTAATTAGGGCTCTGGCAATCGATACCCTTTGTTTTTGTCCTCCAGATATCGACACACCTTTTTCTCCAATTAACGTTTTAAGCCCTTCTGACATACGCTCTAAATCTTTTGTAAAGGCCGCATTTTCAATCGCTTGGGCCAATTGGTCTTCCTCATTAGCTTCACTATTTCCAAACATTATATTATATTTTACAGTTTGAGAAAAAAGTATGTGTTCCTGTGGCACATAGCCAATCATCGCTTCTAAACTTTCCCGTTGATATTCATGAATATCTCGACCATTGAGTTTGATTATTCCAGATCCGCTAATTGGATACTGTCTTAATAATTGTCGAATAATCGTCGTTTTCCCGCTCCCGGTCTTACCGACAATTCCCAACGTTTCTCCTCGTTGAAGCGTAAAATTGAGATTTTTAATTGTCTCTTTATCATCCTCTTTATATTTAAAGGAATAATCTTGAAACTCAATGCTTTCAATCGAATCAAGCGTCAGATGACCGTCTGCTTCCATGAGATCATTCGCTTTGATTAAATTATTGAGCTTCTCAAATGAAACTTTACCTTGTTGGTAAATAACAACTATTTCTGTCATTCCCCAAATCGTTCCATTTAACATAGCTAAATATAATTGGAAAGAAACTAATTTACCCACTGATAATTGACCTAAATTCACTAAATAACTACAATACATGAGTCCGATGGCGATACTTAACCCACCAAAGGCTTTAGCAATTTGACCAAATAAGCCGTTCACCATCGCCAAATGATTCGCCTTATCGACAACTTTCTGTGTTTTTTCTTGAAATCTCTTTTGTTCCAAATCTTTCCGTCCATACGCTCGCATCACACGAACGCCATCAACCACTTCTAACACTTCATTACTCAATTCAGCTACAGAATCTCTAATCGCATCATAACGCTTATCCACTTCTTTACTAAGGAAATAAATAATAACACCAAAGATCAGTAGAGGAATCAAACTAACTAAAGTGACTTGCCAAGAAATCGTAAAAATCATAACTGCAAGGAAACTTAGTAATAACGCTCCGTCTCCCAATACAATCATTAAACCATAACCTAGTAACATTCCTATCGTATCGATATCTGACGTCATTCGTGTCATCAAATCGCCGGAACGAAAAGCTTCATAAAAAGAAGCACGAAAGCCAAGTAAACTTTTAAAACCAGTTTGTCTTAATTCTTTCTGGAATTGATATGACTCTCCGAATAAAACTCTAAACCAAGTCACATCCCCCGCATAAATTAATATCATTAATATAAATAAAAAGAATAAATATCGCACTAAGACAGCTTGAGTTAATTGATTTGTTACAATATCATCGATAAAGAGTTGAATAATATAATTTGGGAAAATATATAATATACTGGTAAGAACTGCTGTCATACCACCAAATATATATTTTCCAGGGTGTTTCTTAATGTAATACCACATTGACTGAAGCATAGTTTCCCAACTTTCCTATTAAAATTTGCACAAAAAAAAGATATTTTATCACCACAATTAAGGGCTCATAAAATATCAGCTGTAGAATTACATACTTAGACATAATTGATCTAATTGTCTAGTTGAAATCTCTAATATTATGAACGATTAAAGGTGATGTCATTTTAAATAAATTTGAACTTACTTGAACTGCTTGTTTCATCTGACATCCTCCTTTCGTGTTTTCTAAAAATAAGATTACACGATGTTTAACTAAAAGTAAAGCGGTTTCTAATCTGGATTTAATATTTTTTTGGAAATGTATGTGCCTGTGTCCTTGAGAATTTTCTCAAGGACATGAAATTACGTATTGTGTCCCTGAAATTTTCTCAAGGATATATAACTCAAAATTTAAACAAAAAAACTCAGCAATCATGGCAAAGCTAGCCACAATTACTGAGTTGTTATTTATGAATTTCTCACAGAACCACAATTCGTTTAAAAAATATCATTCATTGAGTAGATACCTGGTTCGGCTTGATTAATTAAAAATTCTGCTCCAGCCATTGCGCCTCTGGCAAATAACTCTTTTGATCCTGCACGGTGAGTAATTTCAAGTGTTTCTTGATTATTTGCGAAGATAATCGTGTGTTCACCGACAATATCACCACCACGAATAGCATGTAAACCAACTTCTTGGTGTTCTCTTGCTTCGCCAATACCCTCGCGTCCATACACTTTTGTCGCACTTTCTGACATACCTTCCTCAACCGAGTCCAGTAACATCTTAGCTGTACCACTTGGTGCATCTTTCTTGTAGCGGTGATGTTTTTCAATGATTTCAATATCATAACCTAAAGGATATAATACTTTACTTAAATGCTTACTCACTTCTTGCATCACATTCACACCGATACTTGTATTGTGAGTATCTAAGATAGCAACGGATTTACTTGCCTCTTGAATTGCTTGCTCTTGTGCTTCACTTTGCCCTGTAGTTGCAAGCATAAGTGGGAGATTTTGAGCCACTGCAAATGCTAGTAACTCATCCGTTAATTGAGGAGTTGAAAAATCAATCATCACTTCTGGTTTAATTTCAAGCTCTTCAACCACTTTTGTTAAATCATCAAAATTTGTAGCGATTGGAAATGGTTGTTCTGTTTCTTCAGTTGATTGCAAACCTGCAACCACTTGATGACCTAACTCTTTCGAGATATTAGTGACAACTTTACCCATAGCGCCATCGGATCCAATTAGTATAATATTCACTTTATCAATCCTCTATTCTCTATATTGTGTATTTTTCAATTAAGCCTAAGTAAGTATCTAATAATTCAGCACTTTCCTCACTTGGTGGGACCATAGGTAAACGATATGATAAAGCACAACGGTTCATTTTGTGAACTAAGTATTTTACTGGGATTGGATTCACTTCATCAAATAAATCACGGTTAATATCTTCAAGTTTATAATTTAATTGTTGAGCTTCTTCCGTATGTCCATCTAAAGCAAGACGACATAAATCATGAACTTCCTTCGGTAAGATATTAGCGGTTACTGAGATAGCACCTTTACCACCTAAAGCGATAATATCGTAATTTAAATCGTCATTCCCTGAATAAACTGCGAAATCATCTGGCACATTATCAAGCACTGCGCGAGTATAATCTAAATTACCTACCGCATCTTTTAAAGCCACAATATTTGGATGCTCTGCTAGAATACCCACTTGTTCTGGTGTTAATGATGTACCGGTTCTAGAGGGAACATCGTATAAAATAATTGGGATGTTTACTGAATCAGCAATCGCTCGGAAGTGAGCTAACATACCATTGTAAGATGCCTTATTGTAATATGGGGTGACGATAAGTAATGCATCTGCTCCCACATGCTCAGCTTGTTGACTTAGTTTTATAGCGTGACGTGTATCATTAATACCTGTTCCTGCAATGACTGGAAGTTTTTCTTCAACATGTTTTACAGCAAATTTAATCAACTCAATTTGTTCTTCATCTGATAAAGTTGAACTCTCACCCGTTGTTCCAGTGATTACTAAAGCATCTGTATTATTTTCTAAATGAAAGTCTAATAGGCTTTCAAATGCGCGCCAATCGATTTCCTTTGTGTTCTCGATAAATGGGGTAACCAATGCAACTGCTGAACCTTCGTAAATACTCATTATAAATATCCTCCTATATAATATTATTTGCTATGATATCTTCAAATGACTGACGTTTGACTGTTAAGTAACTTTTCTCACCATCAATATGCACCATGGCAGGAATGGGAATGTGATTATAATTGCTTGCCATAGAATAATTATACGACCCTGTCCCATTTACTAGTAATAAATCACCTGTTTCAACTTGAGGAAGATCAATCTTATTAATCACGACATCCCCACTCTCACAGGCCTTACCAGCAATGGTGTACGTTTCTTTAATCGGTTCGTTAATTTTATTCGGCAAGGCTGCTTCGTATTCAGCCTGATATAAAGCAGGACGGATATTATCAGTCATCCCGCCATCGATAAAGGCGTACTTCTTACCACCTACAGTCTGCTTAATATCACCAATCGTATACAAAGTACTTCCAGAATTGTTAACTAAAGATCTTCCAGGTTCAATTGTCACCTTCTCTAATTGAATCCCGTATTCAGTAGACTTTTCATGAACATGCTCGATAAAATCTGGTAAGAATTCAGCAATATCAAACGGTTTATCCTCTTGGGTATAGTAGACGCCAAAGCCTCCGCCGAAATTAATTTCTCTAATCGGAATATTTAAATTCGTTTGAATCCGTTGAGCAAATAATAACATTTCATCCGCTGCTTTAATAAAAGATTCTGAATCAAATATTTGACTACCGATGTGACAATGTAAACCTGCTAATTCAATATTATCATAGTTATAGATAGTTTCTATAATGTCTTCAATATTGTCATCGAAGACACTCTCACCAAATTTTGAATCTAAGTTAGCAGTTTTAATGTATTCGTGTGTATGTGCTTCAACTCCAGGATTTAAGCGTAATAACGCGCGTTGCTTTTTCCCTTTTTGTTCTAAAATATTATTTAGTCTATCAGCTTCCATTCGATTATCGATGACAATCGTTCCAACTTCTTGATCAACCGCAAAAGCTAATTCCTCGTCTAATTTGTTATTCCCGTGAAAGTACATCTTCGATGGCTGAACGCCACCTTTCTTTCCAGTATAGATCTCCCCTGCACTAACAACATCTTGTCCAATACCATACTCTGAAATCAATTTTGCAATCGCTAGTGTCAAAACAGACTTCGATGCAAATAATAATTCTGTCTCAAAGTAAGGATTCTCTAATGCTTCTTTGAAACGATACACGCGATCTCTAAAACTCTCTTCATCGAAAATATAAAGCGGTGTTCCATACTGTTGAGCTAAATCTGAATATTTATGATGTGAATGAACCAGTTCGTTATTCACCTTCGTTTGATACGGTTCTAAATGCATTCTTCCACTCCTTAAATAAAAGTAAACAAAAAGCGACTACGAACAAAAGGTTCGTGGTCGCTTTCACTAATCAATCCATCTTGATTTGAGTTGACGTATCCTTTTGCCTGGTAATTGATTGCACCTTATTATCACTTTGGCTCTTTGATAATAACAGTGACCAACCTCTTAAAGTCAGTCCCCAACGAAAGTCGTTTCGGCGATATCCCCTTTCCACGTGTGTGTACTTTTGTCAACCGCGCCTCGCACAATACCTCTTTAACTTAAATATACTATATCAATGGTAAATTACAATGTCAACAGGATTAAGATAGGATTAAAATTTTAATGTCAATTATTAAATCTAAGCATTTTTAACTTGACATTTTATGCGATAATGCTTAAGTTTAATAGGTATAAATTGAAAATTAAAAAGGAATCTCTCTTTTTAATAATTCAATTATAAATTAACATACAATATTGAAAGGAGCCAATTATGAGTAAAAAATATCATGTTGCCGTTGTAGGTGCATCGGGCGTAGTTGGTCGTAAAGTTATACAAGTATTAGAAGAACGTCAATTCCCAGTGAGTGAACTAAGTTTATTTGCTTCAAGTCGATCTGCCGGTCAAAAAATCCCCTTCAATGGTGAAGAGATTACTATTCAAGAACTAACAGAGGATGCTTTAACAGCACCCATTCAAATCGCAATCTTCTCAGCAGGTGGAGAAACATCAAAACACTTTGCACCGATTGCTTCAAGTAATGGCATTACTGTCATCGATAATAGTTCAGCGTGGAGAATGGATAAAAATATTCCATTAGTTGTCCCTGAGGTGAATGCTGGAGTCTTATCTAAAGATGATAAACTAATCGCAAACCCCAACTGCTCAACAATTCAATCCGTTGTACCATTGAAACCACTACAAGAAAATTACGGTATCAAACGTGTTGTTTATAGTACATATCAAGCAGTATCAGGTGCCGGACGTAAAGGGATTGATGATTTAGAACAAGGTACAACAAGTACTTTCCCTTACGAAATTAACAAAACAGTGATTCCACAAATCGATGTCTTCTTAGATAATGGTAATACAAAAGAAGAACAAAAGATGATTGATGAAACGCGTAAAATCTTAGGTGTTGAGAACTTACCTGTCTCTGCTACCGCGGTACGAGTTCCAATCAAAACGTCTCACGGTGTATCTATCAATATTGAATTAGAAAAAGAATTTGATATTAAGAAAATTCGCGAAGAAATTGGAAATATCGACGGAGTTATTCTTGCCGATAATCCAGAAACTTTAGACTATCCATTACAATCTGTTGCTGAAGATACAGACAACGTATATGTTGGTCGTATTCGTCGTGATGACTCGGTAGAAAATGGCATAAACTTATTTGTTGTTGCAGATAATCTACGTAAAGGTGCTGCTACAAACTCAGTACAAATTGCTGAATCATTGATTGCACGTGGCATCATTTAATTAATACAAATAGACGACAAGAAATCCAAATTTGGATCACTTGTCGTCTATTTTTATGTCTTTAAGTATTCGTTTTTATGCTTGTAGAAACTCAGTCAACGAATCTGAAAAAGTAATATATAGATTTTTCATTGCTCTAGAACTCGCAGTGTATAAAATTCGCTTATCACGTTGCGTATGATAATTATCGTTTGATGCATTATGAATCAAGACGTTATCAAATTCCAATCCTTTGGATAAACTAATTGGGATAATAGTTAGATTTAATCGATCCAACAGTTCTTGGCCTAGTAATTGTTCCAGTTCATCAGCCTCAACCATTGTTTTTGTAATCAATGTTAATGCTTTCCCATCTAGTTCTTGGTGAATCTCTTCTAATAATTTTATATTATCAGCTTTTGTCTCAACCTTAATAATTTTAGGTTCATTTCCGGCCGGACGAATCGGAACAATTTCCCATTCATCGTTATTAGTTGCGAGTCGATTGAATAAGCGCGTAATGGATCCGCTTGAGCGGTAGCTATTCACCAATTGATATAACTCAACATTCTCTGAACGGGCTGAGAAATTATTGATAATATCTTGGAATTTGATATTCGCATTAAATATCGCTTGGTTCTCATCCCCTACCATGGTAAACGCTGATTTAGGAAACAAGCTCACTAATAAGCGAATTTGTGCTTCTGTATAGTCCTGAACTTCATCCACAAGTACAAATCGCATATTGGTTAGTGATAATTTTTCGATGAAACGATTATAAATGTAAATAAATACAACAGCTTCATCTATGTTTAATATGCCATCCGGATTAAATTGATAAACTTCTTGTGTATACGCAAAGTAAATTTTTTCAAAAATACCTTGCAAATTGATCCAAGCTAAACCACGAACATCACGGGTTACTTGACTGTATTGAATATGAACATATCTTTTGGCATATTTGTTTATCGTTTGAGGTGAATCATCCGTAATCAGCTCTTTAAAGAACTTTTGCTGTAAAGATTCAGGTAATGACATCACTCGGTCAATCACGTTTGGTTTTTGAGCCAATTTAGTCATTCGTCTCTCCCAATTACTTGATAATAATTGTCGCGTCGCTTGAATACGTGCAATTAACGGCGAGCTATCAGGCGTCTGTTCAAAAGCTTTTAAGATCTTTTCAGTCGAAACAATTTCTTTGTCTTTACGTAAGACTGGATTAAAGAAATCCATATGTTGTAAAATTAACTCTTCTGACTCATTAATAAAATCAATAAAGGAAGCACTTCGAATAATCTCTGTTTGCTTCGGAACCTCGTGACTACTAATACGGTTAAAATACGTTTGTTCATCCTCTAATTCCATTGACAAGTGTCTCCCTACAAATTGTAAAAGCGTCATATTCAATGGCGTTTTCTCACCTAATGATGGAAGCACATTAGATATATACGATACAAAATGCTCATTCGGAGATAAAATTAAAATATTATCAGAGGTGATTTCTTTACGAAATGAGTAGAGTAAATATGCAATCCGTTGCATAATCGTAGAAGTTTTCCCACTCCCAGCCACTCCATTGACTAGAATGATCGGATGTTTCGTATCTCGAATAATGACATTTTGCTCACTTTGAATGGTTGATGTGATATCTTGCATCAAACTAGAACTATCTTGTTCTAAAGCTTCTAGTAACACATCATCTTGAATCGACACCGAAGTATCGAAAAACTTCAATAAAGTATCTTTATCGATAACGAATTGTCTACGTTTATCAATTTCTACTTCAATCATGTTGCCATTGACTTCATAAGCAGACTCGCCAGTTGTATTATTATAGAATAACTCTGCGATTGGTGAACGCCAGTCATAGACAAACTTTGCGTAATTATCATCATCAAAACTATTAATACCAATGTAGAATGACTCTGCTTCTTCATCCTCTAGAAAATCAACGTCCACTTTACCAAAATAGGGAGCATCCAATGACCGTTTGACATTTTCCAATAATTTTTCAGCTGAGATAATCCGTGAATTCATTTGATCTATCTCGCGGTTCTTCATCTCAATTGTTGAGAAAGTGTCCATATTATCAGAAAAACTACTAAAATCGACCCGAACATCTTCGGACATCTTTTGAACAAAAGCCAGCCCGTCTTCACGAGCTTCTTTAACAAATGCATCGAGGCTATCTCTACTTTGTAACATTTTCTTATATACAAAGTCTAAATATTCCGCTTCTTTAGCAAATTCTTTCTCATAATCATGCAAATTGTTCTGAGTCATAAACTACATTCCCCTTTTCTTTACTGCATCTTATTGTAAAAATCGCCGAATAGCTATCTTATACCGATTTATCATATAAAGCAACAACAAAATAGCTACCATTAGCTGATTATGTGCTAACGATAGCTATAAATTTTATTTACTAATTTGGTCCTAGTTTAAATCCACACCGTCTTTACGGTAAATGTATTTTGGTTCATTTAATTCATCATTAAAAGAAACTACTAAGTCATGTTCTTTAAAGAACCACTCATCGTCTTTTTCAATAAAGAATAATAAGCCATTATCAGAAGTAAATGTAACAATTGGTGAATGTGGCTCGGTAGGCTCAACTTGTAAAGCAAATGAATCTTGTACTGGACTACTTCCGTAGATCATTGTTTTAAAGCGAATTCCTGCACCTTCGGCTCTTCCAACTTCTTCTTCAAACCATTTGACTGCTTTATCTTCAACAATTAATTCCATATATATGTGCGTGGCATAAATAGCCACTTCCTCCTTTTATTATCACTATGCTTTGAGTATAAATGATTTTTATTATAATAACCAGTATTCTGCTTGAATAAATTGAATTGCTTATACGAGCTCATGCTGGTAAGCATAGATAGTTGCTTGTGTGCGGTCATTTACTTCAAGTTTAGATAAGATATTCGAAACATGTGTTTTTACTGTTTTTAGCGTGATGAATAGCTCATCTGCAATTTCTTGATTTGTATACCCTTTTGAAACTAATAATAATACTTCTAATTCACGATTCGTTAAATCATCGTGCGCTTGTTTTTGTCTGGATTTATCTTCATATTCTAACAACTTACTTGTAACTTCAGGTCCCATCACCGTGTCCCCTTCGTAAGTCGCACGGATAGCATCCGCAATTTCACTGGCAGAAGACGTTTTTAATAAATAACTCTTAGCGCCAGCTTCAATCGCAGGATAGACCTTTTCGTCATCGATGAAAGATGTCACAATAATAATTTTGGCTTCTGGCCACTCTTCCATAATTTTTTGAGTCGCTTCTACTCCATCCATGACTTCCATCACCAAATCCATCAAGATGATGTCTGGTTTATCTTCTAATGCTTTGTGATAACCCGTGAGCCCATTTTCAGCCTCACCGATCACTTCGATGTCGGGTTGGACATCCAAGTAGGATGACACCCCTAAACGTACCATCTCATGATCATCGACTAATAATACTTTAATCATACATTTACCTCTCTTTTCGAAATGGGAATTTGAATGTCGATTGATGTTCCTTTACCAATTGAACTAATTAAATTCAATATTCCACCTAAACTCTTCACGCGCTCTTCCATATTTCGAAGACCGTAATTACCTTTTTGTTTAGCTGTGCTCACATCAAACCCTTGCCCATCATCAATAATTTTTAATTGAATTGAATGTTTGTCTTGAGTTAAATAAATTTCAAATTTATTCGCTTTCGCATGCCGCATCGTATTAGATATCGCTTCTTGAACGATTCGGAATAAGTGATCTTCAATCCCACTATCAACTTTTACGGGTGCGAGATTCCAATGAATTTCCATTGGGATCTTAGTATCTAATTCTTCTAACAAGTGTTTAATACCTTGATCGAGACGTTGATCCACTAAATCAATCGGTCTTAAGTGAAGGAGTAATGCCCGCATCTCAGTTTGGGCATTTCCAATAATCTCTTCAACTTTTTTCACAGATTTAGTTACCGATAACTCTTCTCTCTCAGCAACTTCACTAATAGCTGAAATCATCATCGTCGCAGCAAATAATTGCTGACTGACTGAATCATGCAACTCGCGCGCAATTCGATTACGTTCTTTCTCAATAATCTCTTCTTTAGTATCTTCA
Organism: Ruoffia tabacinasalis; assembly: GCF_042652985.1. Classification (NCBI taxonomy): domain Bacteria; kingdom Bacillati; phylum Bacillota; class Bacilli; order Lactobacillales; family Aerococcaceae; genus Ruoffia; species Ruoffia tabacinasalis. Next base: position 17,115 of record NZ_JBHSHQ010000029.1, read on the forward strand.
CCAACAAACACTGGTGCTGCCGTATATTCTTGTAGATCCGTCGATAGATCAACAATCTTGTCCCGAAGGCGATTAATATCTTTCGCCGTTTGTCTTGAAGCATCAAACCAATTTCCGCCTTGCAATTCTTTACGGAATATTTCATTTTGATATTTTCCTAATAATAACCAGTTAATTCGTGCTCTAATTTGTTCAAATGGTGAACTCAGTGCAACGGTTAAGATAATCGCTAACACGATACTCATGGTTAAGATAAAGGCGATAATAATCAAATACACTGGAATATTAAAAAACTCAACGGTAAACACTTCTGCCAGTGTCATCACATTTAATTCATAAATGAGAATTCCGAAAATGATGACGACAACGGCTGAAAAACTAACAAATTGAAAGAAGAATAAATGAGTCCATAAACGAAAATTCATAGAATAATCACCTCAACATCTCCAAATGTCACCGATACAATGACATTCACTTTTCGGTTTGAGTCACCATAATCTGGACTCATCCAACGGAAGTTGTCCGCTGTCAATGAATAGCGTTGGGATTCAAATACTACTCCGCCTGAAATTGTACTAATGTTTAGTTTCACACCAATGTCATTGGGAATAATTAATCGCGTACGACCGAACATCTTTCTAATAACAATCGTCGTCTCACCTTGAGGCAAGATTGTATTACCAAAATCTAGGATATGGTTACCTCCGAATAAGACAATATTGACATCATCCCATTCAAAGTCTACTTTCTTCTCTCTGTATGAATCAAAAATCGATTCTTGATTCAGAATCGTTCGCTGTTCACTTTGCGGTTCAATGAGTTGCACCCCTAAATAATTACTTTCAGACTTCTTAGGTAAGATTAACGCACTTTTAAAATGAATTAACTCATTGCCATCTTTAGTTCTGAATAAAATTAAAAACAAGATAATCACTAATAATAATACCCAAACTGATTGAATCATAAGCAAACTTAAGATGAGTAGAAATAAGGCTCCAACGAAAATTATTAAGCGAAGGATTCGATTTCCAATAAATAATCCGACAATAAATAGTATAAAAGATACTCCGATAAGACCTATAATTTTCCAATCTAAAAAGATGTCAAATAATATAAGCACTAGACTAATCGCAAATACAATAAAAATGTTTTGTTTTAAAAAATTTTGCATAAAACACCTCTGTTCCATAAAATCAGTATAACAGATTCTGAAGTAGAAAATGAATTTCACTTCACATTTTCCAATAAAAAAATAAGTCTGCCTTATAAAAAGACAGACTTATTAATACTTAACTATTCAAGACTATTCATCAGCTGCTTCAATTTTGATGATTTTAACATCAAAAGATCCGCCTGGCGTTTGAATCGAAACAACATCATTTAATTTTTTACCTAAAATTGCTTGGGCAATCGGTGAGTCATTAGAAATTTTATATTCTAATGGGTCAGCTTCTGCACTACCAACAATTGTATAAGTTTCTTCGTCGCCATCTGGTACTTCAACAAACGTCACTTTACGACCTAATGAAACTTCGTCTTTAGCAACGTCTTTATCATCAATAATTTCTGCGAAACGAATCATATTTTCAATACTTGAAATACGACCTTCCACAAAAGCTTGCTCATCTTTAGCTGATTCATACTCAGAGTTCTCTGATAAATCCCCAAAGCTTCTTGCAATTTTAATACGTTCAATAATTTCTTTACGTTTATTGACTTTTAAATCTTCTAATTCTTGTTCTAATTTTTCTTTACCTGATAAAGTCATTGGATAGACTTTTTGATCCATGTTATTCTCTCCTTCTTGAAACGATAGAAATAAGATAGCACGTTATTTACTATTTTTCAATCTAAATTTTTATTTTTTATATAAAAGAATAATAAACGATCGTAATTTACCGCTAATCACGATCGTTTATGTAATTATTTTTGATTCAAGATTGTTCCAATCTTCGTTGTTAATAAATCAATCGCAACTTGATTGTAGCCACCTTCTGGCACGATGATATCAGCATAACGTTTCGTAGGTTCAATGAATTGATGGAACATCGGTTTCACGACCTCTACGTATTGCTTAATCACTGACTCAACCGTTCTACCTCGTTCATTAATATCACGAAGGATTCGTCTAGCCAAGCGAATATCGTCGTCAGTATCTACATACACTTTAATATCCATTAAGTCTCGGATACGTTTATCGTCTAATATTAAAATTCCTTCAACGATTATAACATCACGTGAAACTTCATATTCCGTTTCATTACTGCGTGTATGATTTGTAAAATCATAAATTGGTTTCTCAATTGAACCACCTTCAATTAATGTCACCAGATGATTGTAAAATAAATCATTATCAAATGCTAATGGATGATCATAATTTGTCTTCAATCTCTCTTCTAGTGGAAGGTCACTTTGATTTTTATAATAATAATCTTGTTGTAACAACATTACTGATAGTCCTTCAAAAGTTTCTAATATTCGGCTACTTACACTCGATTTTCCACTTCCTGAACCACCGGAAACGCCAATTACTACCGGTTTCGTCCCCATAAACAATCTCGCTTTCTATGTTTAATTATAACTGACAAATTGAGTTTCAGTCTTACTCAACTGGTTCGTCAACAACTTCCTCAGTTTCCTCAATCTCTGCAGCTTCTTCATCTGTTGTACTTTCATCTTCGCCGGCTTCTGCTTCGATGGAAGCTTGTCGACTATTCACAAATTCTTCAACTAACGCGTCGTGTTCTTCAATTGTGCTTGAATAATATATTTCTTGCGTATCAATATCAGCCACGAAGTAATAATAATCATTCCATGTAGGATAGATTGCAGCAACAATCGCTTGGTAACTTGGTGTTCCAATCGGACCGGGTGTTAATCCGTCATACATGTATAAGTTATATGGCGAATCTACTTCTAAGTCTGTATAAGTTACAAATTCTCGATGCTCACCTAAAGCATATAAGACCGTTACATCCGATTGAAGTGGCATACCTACTTCTAGACGATTATAGAACACACCTGAAACAAGACCACGATCTTCTTCCGTAATTGCTTCTCGTTCAATAATTGATGCAAGTGATAATACTTCATGATAAGAAAGATACGTATTCGTTAAATCATCCACTAATCGTTGATAATTTAAATTCGCAGCACTAACCATTTCTGTAATTAATTCTTGCGCCGTCATTCCAGCAAAGTAATCATAAGTTGCTGGGAATAAGTAACCCTCTAAAGTATATTTTAAGCCTTCTAATTGCGTCACTTCTTCTAAAAGTGATGGGAATTGGCTTTGAAGATTTGTTATGAATTCCTCATCTTGAACAGTATCCATAAACTCTTCTTCTGTAATTGCTGTATTCTCGTTAACTAGGGTAGCAATTTCGTCAATAGTTGCTCCTTCAATCACTGTGATGGTTGTATCCGCATCAACAAAGATTGGTTCCCCGCCTTCTTGAATCGTCGTTAGAACTTGTTGTGCATCCATCGATGGTGAAAATTCATAATGACCTGCTTGAAGTGCTTCTTCATTATTGGCTTTCATATAAATTCCAAAGATATCCGCATGACGGACAATCCCATTATCTTCAAGTATATTCGCGACATCATCTGAAGTACTATCAAAGGGTATCGTCACTTCTACAAGTTGATCATTATCCGAATTCACCGGACTTAATGCTCTCGTTACATAAAAATAACCAAATATAGCCGTACCCAATACAATTAACACAATTAGTAAAATAATAATGCGAACGATTCGGTTTGTCCACAATCGCTCTTTCACTCTTTCGGTCTCAGTTTCCTTGGCGCGTAGTTTAATATCTTCCCAAGATTCTTTTGACATAGTTTCTCCTTTATGTAGAACATTTTATTGAAAGATTATAACAAATAAGCATTACTATTACCATAATACTTCTATTACAAAAACATCACACATCTACCATAAGGTAAAAGTGTGACGTATTGTAAATCATTCTGTTATCTTAAATTACTCATCTTCATCTAACAAGAATGTATTAAGAACTTCCTCAACCATATCCCATTCTTCTTCAGTTTGGATTGGTTGTAAAGCTCCTGTTGATCCATCTTCAGCTTCTGTGTATGAAAATGCTTGTAATTCAACATCTTCTTCCTCATTTGTTCCAGCTGGATAAACTAAAACATAGCTTTTTTGGAAATCTTCTGAATCGAAAGTAAATAAAATTTCGTGTAGCGTTTCATTTCCTTCTTCGTCAAAGATTGTAATATATTCATGTTCGTTGTGGTGCTCATGATTGTGTTCGTTTTCCATATTTAGTAATCTCCTTAAATCATAGTTGTGGTTTTGAATCTAAATAGTTTTGTAAAATGATGACTGCTGCGACTTTATCAATAACTTTTTTGCGTTTCTTACGGGAAACATTTCCCTCGTTAATTAACATCTTTTCTGCTTGAGAAGTTGTTAATCGCTCATCTTGATACACGACCTCTACGTCTGGATGATGCTCTTTAACAAGTTCACCGTATCTCATGGAAGCCTCTGCTCTTGGACCAATGGAGTTATTCATATTCTTTGGAAATCCAATGACAACTGTATTGACATTCTCTGATTTAATAATTTCACTCAGACGTTCAATTCCAAATTCATTCGCATCTTCATCAATTCTAATCGTTTCTAACCCTTGGGCAGTCCAGCCAAGTAAATCACTGAGTGCGACTCCGACTGTCTTTGAACCAACATCTAGACCCATAGCTCTTTGATATTTGCTCATTAACTCTCTTCTTGTGTTAGATAGAATTCTACTAACTTCTCCATAATTTCATCTCGTTCATGACGACGTATTAAGTTACGTGCATCGCGGTGACGAGGGATATATGCAGGATCTCCTGAAAGTAAATAACCAACTATTTGATTAATTGGATCATACCCTTTTTCTTCAAGTGCACTATAGACTATCTCCAATGTTTCTCTTACTGTGCGTTTATTAATATCGTCCAGTTTGAATAGTATTGTTTCATCTAATGATTGCATCGCTTTCACCAAACCTTTCATATCTGTAAAGTCATCGATCTTAGATCTTTTGCGATGTACTTCGAGTTAACAACATTCTAACATACTTTGCGTATAATTACTTAGTAAATTCCTTCGCAAGCTATAATTTGTAAAGGAATTGTCACAATCAAAGCTAAAAAGCACAAGGAAAGAACAGATGGCATTGTAAACGATTTATTCAATCCAATCTATCTGTTCTTTCTCAAGTAAACTTATGCTTCTTTAATTGTTGCTTTTATTGCCTCAGGGATTGCACTAATCATATCTTGAATACCTGCTGGGTTTTTCCCTCCAGCTTGAGCCATTTGTGGTCGTCCACCACCGCCACCGCCAATTAATTTAGCTAATGGTTTAATAATGTCTCCGGCTTTTGTTCCTTTTGCGACAGTTTCATCATCAACAAAGACTAATAAAGTCGCTTTATCATCTTGGTTAGAAACAGCCACTAGAATATTTGATGCTTGTTTTTCACGCCAAACATCTCCTAATTGACGTAAGCCGTCTGCTGATTGATTTTCTTGAACGACACTTACAAAAGTGATGCCTTCAACTTCTTCAGTCTCATTGAATAAATTACCTGACTCTTCTTGTAATAATTTTGCAGATAGTGATTCAACTTTTGAGTGCGCTTCTTTCAACTCTTCTTGTAATTGGTGAATACGAGGTAGAAGTTGTTGCGTTTGTTGTACTTTCAATTCAGCTTGAACAGCTTGTAACATTGCTTCTTTTTCTTGATAGTATTCAATCGCAGCTTGCCCTGTAAGAGCTTCGATACGACGAATACCTGCACCAATTCCTGATTCACTCACTAATTTGAAGGTACCAATATCATTTGTATTCGATACGTGTGTCCCCCCACAAAGTTCGATGGATTCATTCCCAATGTTTACAACACGAACGACATCGCCATATTTCTCACCGAACAATGCCATTGCGCCTAAAGCTTTCGCTTCATCAATTGGCATTTCGTTAATATCAACGTCGACGGCATTTTGAATAAAGTCATTTACATATTGTTCAATTTGTTTTAATTCTTCATCAGTGACTTTACCAAAGTGTGAGAAGTCAAAGCGTAAGCGATCTGGTCCAACGTATGAACCTGATTGATTCGCATGCTCTCCTAAGATTGTCTTTAGTCCTTGGTGTAATAAGTGAGTTGCGGTATGGTTTTGGTTTGTTTTCAGGCGAGTCTTACCTTCTACGACTAGCGTATATGATTGGCCTTCATTTAGACGCATACTCAACGGTTTCACTTTATGCATGTATTGGCCGTTAGGTGCTTTTTGTACGTCATTTACTTCCGCAATTAATTCACTGCCGTCATAAATTCCACCTGAATCCGCTACTTGTCCACCCATTTCAGCATAGAATGGACTGCGATTAAAGAATACCCAAGCTTCTTCATCAATTGGAAGATGGTCTAAACTCTCTTCATCTTTAATGATCGCTTTGATAGTCGCATTGCTTGATAATTGGCTGTGTCCAACAAACTCAAATTCAGTCGTAACACCTTGTAGAGCCTCTGATTGCACTGACATACTTTCTTCAGTTGATCTTGCTGCTCTCGCACGCTCACGTTGTTTCTCCATCTCTACTTCGAAGCCATCATTATCTACAGTAAAGTTGTTTTCTAATGCCATCTCTTCGGTTAATTCTAATGGGAATCCAAATGTGTCATATAATTGGAAAGCTTGCGCTCCAGCTACAACGGTCTTTCCTTCCTCTGTCAATTGGGCCAAGATGTTTTCTAATTGCAACTCTCCGTCGCCAATTGTTTCATGGAATCGTTCTTCTTCGTTTTTAATAATTGATTGAACGAAATCTAATTTCTCATTAAGTTCTGCGTAGTAGTCACCCATGATTTCAGTGATTGTTGGAACTAAATCACTTAAGAATAAAGTTGTAATTCCCAAACGACGACCATGCATCACACTTCGACGGATTAAACGACGAATAATATAGCCACGGCCTTCATTCGATGGTAACGCGCCATCACTAATCGCAAATGCAACGGCACGAATATGGTCAGCAATAACTTTGAAGCTGACTTTACCTTCATTACTTTCGCTATATTTAATGCCATCCGTTAGCGTTTCAATTTTTTCAATAATTGGCATAAATAAATCAGTTTCAAAGTTCGTTGGTGTATCTTGAATCACTGATACTAAACGCTCTAATCCCATCCCTGTATCGACGTTTTTATGTGGAAGTGGTACATAAGTATCATCTGGCATATGGTTAAATTCAGAAAACACTAAGTTCCAAATTTCTAGCCAACGTTCATTTTCCCCACCAGGATAGTTTTCTGGATCATCTTCGGCAAGATTGTTATATGATTCACCGCGGTCATAGAAAATTTCTGTGTCCGGCCCACAAGGTCCAGCACCAATATCCCAAAAGTTATCTTCAACTGGGACTAAGTGTGAGTTATCAAAGTTTGGAATAGCCTCCCATAACTCTTTTGTTTCAGTATCTTCTGGATAATAAGTTACAAATAATTTTTCTGGATCGAATGCTAACCATTTTTCTCCAGTTAAAAATTCCCAAGCCCATTCAATCGCTTCTTCTTTGAAGTAATCTCCGATTGAAAAGTTTCCTAACATCTCAAATAAAGTATGGTGTCTTGCTGTTACACCAACATTTTCAATGTCATTCGTACGAATACTCTTTTGAGAATTTGTAATTCTTGGATTTTCTGGCGTTTCAGTTCCATCAAAATACTTCTTAAGCGTTGCAACACCTGAGTTAATCCACAGTAAAGTTGGATCATTCACTGGTATTAGCGATGCACTCGGACGGACGTCATGACCTTTATCTTTATAAAATGTTAAAAATAAATCTCTAATTTCTGCACTTGTTAATTGTTTCATCCAAACACCCCTTTAAAATAATAAAAGAGCTGTTATATGCAAGGGCGACAATCGCGGTACCACCTCGCTTATAACAACTCAAGTTCTTATATCTCAATTGCCGTTAACGCCGACTTACGCTAAATTTTCACTTAGTTATACATGAGGAGCATCATCCTTGTCGTTTCTTTCACCTACTGAAACGTCTCTGTTATTAAGTCTGATATGGTCTCAAATCGTCTATATTATACATAATTAGCCTGTTTAATGTCAACTATAAATGGCCAGTATAGATTCATTCTTAATAAAAATATTTATCTAGAACTTGAACAACACCATCTTCATCATTTGTTCCCGTCACATCATCGGCAATACCTTTCAGATATTCAGAAGCATTCCCCATCGCGACACCTACTCCTGCTACTTCGATCATTGGGGCATCATTATTCCCATCACCAACCGCCACAACTTCACTAATATCTATACCGATATGATCACATAGTCTTTGTAAACTTAGACCTTTAGAAACATCTCGGTGCATAAATTCTAGGAAGTAGTCTTTTGACGTCGCTGCATTTGTTGCTTTACCAAATTTTCCTTGGAGTTCCTCGTTGTGTTTTGCGACGATGTCTGGATCGCCAACGGCGATAAATTTTAATTCTTCTGATTCTAAATTATTGGCATAGTCACTGTCATAAATCGTTTCCAAGCCGGTTAATTCACCTTCGATATGACTGTAATCATTTTCCCGACTGAGATATACTTCATTATCACCGTAAGCGATTAATGCTAAACCTGTATCATGAATATATTGAACCAATTCTTTTTGTTCATCGAAGTCCATTCGTTGACTAAATAGTTCTTGCGCATCTTCCATGCTTGTAACTACTGCCCCATTAAATGAAATCGCATGTGATTTATGTTGATCTAGTAACAGTTCTTGAGCCTTTTCAACCGCTGATTTAGTTGGACGCCCAGTTGCTAGCACCAAGATAAAGCCATCCTCTTGGAATTGCAATAATCTTTCTTTCGTCACCGAACTAATTTCGTGATTACTATTTAATAAAGTATCATCAATATCCAAAACAAGCATTTTGTAAGACATATATACACTCCTTAATTTTTCAATATTTAGTCCGCTATATTGTATCATATTTTATGAGAAACTATGAGAATAGAATCACTTTTTTCATTTAACTCTTATTAAAATCCTATTGTCAAATCCACAACAAAATATGACAATAGAAGTAATTCTTTATTAAATGAATAACTTTGAGTATAATCGGTCTTAGTGTTTAAACTCAAATTGATAAAGAAATAACGAGGTGCTTTATGACAAATCGCGTACATATAATATGTCATCCTGAAGCGGGTGGCGGAGATGGAAACACCATCTTAAAAAAAGTTCATAGTGAATTGGACAGTTTCCAAATGGAATACATTACTTACCTAACTGACTATTCGACCCATGCTGAAGTTTTAACTGAACAGCTAGTTAACCGTGGTCACAAAGAATATAAGGATTATTTAATGGTTGTTGGTGGGGATGGTACATTACATGAAGTAGTTCAAACTTTACACAAGAACCAAGCTGATATCCCAGTTACTTATGTTCCTGCTGGAACTGGAAATGATTTTTATCGAAGCTGGCAAAATGGCTTATCTGTCAGAGGAATCATTGAAACAATGTTATTTTCAGAAAAGCCTGTTTCAATTCCAATATTCACTTACAATAACCACATTACTAAACGACAAGGTGTCGTCTTAAATAATATGGGCTTTGGCTTCGATGCTGAGGTCAATTTTCGAGCTCAAAATCTTATTAAAAATTCTTTTTTATCAAAAATGGGTCTTGGAAAACTTTCGTACTTATTAGCTGTACTGCTTAGTTTAAATAGCGTGCGTCATTTTGCCGTATCGGGAAGTATTGATAATCATCAGTTTCATTATGATGATGTAAGTTTAGCTGGAATATTAAATTCCCCTACTGTAGGTGGTGGGATTAATATCGACCAGTTAACAAGACCAAAAAATAATGAAATTGCTCTTGTCATCTACCGCGATATAAAATTATCGGTAATTTTTGATTTATTAATAAAAGTGTTAATTACAAAAAAAACAAACGAATCTGATAATATAGATCGATATACGGGTCAAAAATTACAGTTAAAAATCACTGATCCGATTAGAGGTCAAGTTGATGGAGAAGTCATACCTCAAAAGCCAGTAAACATTGATTTGGCTTTATCAACTTATCCATTTTATTTACCTAATTAGAAGGAGTTGCGTTTTAAAGTTATGAATGAAATTTTACATAAAGAATACTTAGAAACTGATTTATTCAAAAAAATCCAATTAGCCCAACCGGTTTTTTGGGAGAATAATTTAAAAATATCGTTTGATGAAGCAACCGAGAAAGTTACTTATTCAAAAAATGATGTTGATGATGCAGAGGAAAGGTTAAAACGCTTTGCACCTTTTATTATCAAGGCTTTCCCTGAAACAGCTGTCAATGATGGCTTAATTGAATCTGAATTTACTGAAATTAATACAATGAAAGAATATCTAGAAGATACATATCAAACAACAATTTCTGGAAAACTTTTATTAAAACGTGATGATACCCTACCCATTGCTGGAACAATCAAAGCTCGGGGTGCAATCTACGAAGTATTAAAACATGCTGAAACACTTGCTTTAGAAAATGGTTTACTTGAATCAATTGAAGATAATTATGAAAAATTCTTAAACGACGAATTCAATGAATTCTTCGCTCAACATAAAATTATGGTTGGAACAACTGGTAATTTAGGCATTAGTGTTGGCGTGATGGGAGCTAAATTAGGCTTTAATGTCACAGTTCATATGTCAACTGAAGCGAAACAATGGAAAAAAGATTTATTGCGTTCAAGAGGAGTAAATGTCGTTGAGCATCAAACAAACTTTACGGAAGCTGTTAACCAAGGAAGAGCGGAATCTTTAAGCGATCCAACGTCTTACTTTGTTGATGATGAGCATTCGATTGAATTGTTTTTCGGTTATACAGTTGCTGCCAATCGTTTAGCAAAACAATTAGAAGAAGCCAATATTAAAGTTGATGCTGAACATCCTTTATTTGTCTACTTACCTTGTGGGATCGGTGGAAGTCCTGGTGGGATTAGTTTTGGTTTAAAACAAATTTATGGTGATCATGTTCATTGTATCTTTGCTGAACCGACTCAAATGCCTTCAATGCTTTTAGGTTTAGCTACTAAAGAATTTGACGGTGTCACAGTAGACGAGTTCGGTATTGAATCTCGTACAATTATGGATGGTTTAGCCGTACCTCGTACATCCGGGCTTATCTCACGCATCATGCAATATTACTTCGATGCTGGTTACACCCTTAAAGAAGACGAATCAATGCGTCTACTAGGTAAAATGATTGATTTAGAAGCAATTTCGCTTGAACCTGCTGCCCTGGCAGGTGTTGTGGGTGCGGTTCGCATGCTAACGACCGATTCAGGTCAAGCTTTCTTAGCGAATCATCAACTACAATCGAAGTTAGGCCAAGCCACTCATATTGCTTGGGCAACTGGTGGGAGTATGGTTCCTGAAGAAGATATGCAAGCATTCTATCTACAAGGAAAAGCAGTCGATAATAACTAAATTTAAAAAGAGAGAGTCACTGAATTCCTAATGGAACGAATTCAGTGACTCTCTTTTGTATTTTAATTTGTTGAAGACATAAAATCATAAGGTGTAACACCATCCATATTAATCATTGGATCAATTTGGTTAATCGTCGCTTCCGTCAATTCTAAAGGTTCTTCAATTTGTTCTTCTAACTCCATTTGAATCGCTTCTGCTTCTGGAGTTTGTTGACTCGGTTCTTCTTCTTTAGTCTGTTCTTCCGCTTCATCGTCCTCATCTTCGGACGCTTCTTTGTCAAATTGAACCATTAATAAATCCCTTAAGAAGGTTTTACGGGGTTCTTTTTCGCTTGTCACAGCTTTGTAGAAACTATCTGGATTCCCAAGCATAATTAAGCTAGACTGTGCCCGTGTAATTGCTGTATATAGGATATCCTTTTGAAGTAATCGAGAGAACATATCGACTAACGGCAAGATAACGAGTGGGTATTCACTCCCTTGCGCTTTATGAATCGATGTACAATACGCTAATGTCAGTTGATCTAAATCAGATTTCTTATATACAAGTTCAACATTATCGAAAGATACGGTGATTTCTTCTACTTTTGAAGCCGTCTCTTTCTTAAAATGTATCGACTCAATGCGTCCAATATCTCCGTTATATACACCATCTTCGGAGTTATTTACTAGTTGCAATACCTTATCTCCTACTCTGAAAACAGAATCAAAATGATTTATTTCACGTTTTCTCGGTTTGGGTGGATTTAATAATTCTTGCAATAAAGTATTGAGTGCATTAATGCCGGCTGGTCCTTTATACATAGGCGCGAGTACTTGTAAGTTTGTTGCATCAAAGCCTTTTTTCTTAGCCGCTACAATAATTTGTTGTACCACATGACCAATTTGTTGTGCCGGCGCTTGAATAAATGACCGATCATGTTGCTTCATTAAGAAATCATCTGGTAAAATACCTTGTCGAATCTTATGTGCCAAATCAATTATGGTACTATTTTGTGCTTGACGGTAGATTTTTTCTAAACGAAGTACGGGTAAAACATCTGATTCAATCAAGTCACTAAAGACTTTTCCTGGTCCTACTGAAGGCAACTGGTCCTTATCCCCTACTAATACAACTTGTAAATGATATGGAATCGCTTGGACAAGCCAATTCATCAACCAAGTATCAACCATCGACATTTCATCGACAATTAGTAGTGAACCTTCTAATTCAGCTGCATAAAATTCATCAACCTGAGAATCACGATTAAAGCCAATCAGTCGATGAATGGTAGAAGCTGGTAAGCCGGTTGTTTCTTGCATTCGTTTGGCTGCTCGCCCTGTAGGTGCTGCAAGTAACACTGGATTTTCATCCACCTTTTTTGTTGCTTGTTCTAAATCATAGTCATGTAAGATTGAATGCAACAAGATAATACCTTTAATTAAAGTCGTCTTCCCAGTCCCCGGTCCACCAGTTATCACTGAAATTGGGGATTGAATGGATGTTTTCAGGGCTTGTCGTTGACTCTCATCATAATTAATTCCACTGATTTTAACGACTTCTTCAATCGCCTCATCGATTTCATCTTCTTCAAAGCGTTCAATTTGTTCATACTGATAGTAATTATCGATTTTCTTAACAATATTTAATTCAGCATAATATAAGCTTGGTATCATTAAATTATCAACTAAACGCATTAACTGTTCGTTTTGTACGGCTAATTCTACTGCTCGTTCCAATAACTCATCAGAAATTAAGTATCTTCGGCTCGACTCTAATAATTTCCGTCCATTTTTCTTAGCCACTTCTTCAGGAACATACGTATCTCCATCGCTATTTGATAACTCTAATACAGATACATAAATCCCTGCGACAATCCGATTAATGTCTTCAGCATCAAAGTCTAATTGTTCTGCTAACTGGTCTGCTTTACTAAAGCCGATGCCATCGATATCTTCAATTAATTTATATGGATTCTCTTTTATTACAGTAATGGTTTCACTTTCATAAGCTCGGTATATTTTATCTGATAAAGCAGGTCCAAAGCCCCATTCGCTTAATTGCATAAATATACGCTCAGTCCCTTGATGGCGTAGTAGCCCTTCGCGTAAGTCTTCTGCTTTCGCTTTTGATAAACCTGTGACATCTTTCAAGGCATTCGAGTCTGATATAATCGTATCAATGGCATCTTGGCCTAATTCATCAACAATGCGTTCTGCTAATACTTTCCCGATGCCTTTAAAGCGGCTACTTGATAAATAGTCAACGAGCCCTTCGTAAGATGTCGGCGCTTTTTGTTGATACCTTGTTACAGCAAACTGTTCTCCGTATTTGGGATGATTCGTTAATTTTCCAAAAAATTGATATTCCGTATCGAGATGAAGTGAAGCAAACATACCCGTAATGACTAATTCTTCATCTAACAGTAAGTCTGTTTCATCTTGATCAACGCTAATGCGGACAACTTTATAGAAGTTCGACGGATTCTCAAAAAAAATCGCTTCTACGACACCGACAACTAACTCTTCTCCTTGAGACATTTACTTCACCTCCTTATAATTTTTCTAACTCATGTATCATATCATAATCCGTACATGATTTTAAATCTGATTATGGTGTGGAAGATGGAATTCTGAGAGGGAATTGGTGGTTAACTGGAGGAATTTTTTAGATTTTTCTAGTTAACGTATGACTAAAGATGCAGTAGTGATGGTGTCTCAGTACATTGCACATATCCAAACTATTACCTCTAGAGCGACTGATCTGATGGAAGCAGCTGTCTTAAATCTCGGTAAAGTAGAGGCTGGTGAGCCTTTTAACATCATTGCCGAGAATGCTAAGCTTGAAGGTACCGTACGAACCTTTGATGCTAAAACTCGTGATATCGTAGAAACAGAAATGAAGCGCTATGCTGAAAGAACCGCAACGATGTATGGTGGTACAGTTAAATTTAAGTATCATCGAGTATTAGATCCCGTAATTAATGAAACACAAAGCGCTCAGTTAGTTCAATCAATTGCGAGAAATTCATTCGGTGAAGATTCAGTCGGAGACTTCCCACCAACAATGGGAGGCAAAGGTTTTGGTGAGTACACGAACTATATTAATAGTGCCTTTGCGACATTCGGAACACGCAACATCTCTAAAGGCTCAGACTACCCTCACCACCATGCTTGTTTCAATGTGGTCGAGGAATCTTTAAAAGTTAGCGCAGAATTGTATGTCCAATATGCCCTATCATATTTATATCAATATAAATTTTAATTAAAGAATAGTAAAAAAACACTCAAAGTTGTTCTCACACGAACTTCTTTGAGTGCTATTTGTCTTATAATGGTTGTGTTCACTTAATTATTTTGAGCATGTGATTCGAAATAATTTGAATGTCGGCGATGAAATTCTTGTTAACACTCTTTTCGAATAAAATTCAAACTGCTTAACCTTTAATAGTCGAATATATTATGGTATTAAAAAAGTTCAGAGTGACCAATCACTCTGAACTTCTTCATCTATTACTTATACGTACTGTCTTTTTTGGCTGTTTGAGAAAGCAGCGTCAATTGTTCCGCCACCTAAACATTCGTCACCGTCATAGAAGACTACCGCTTGACCTGGCGTAATCGCACGAACAGGTTCGTTAAAGTACACTGTAGCAAAATCTGAATCAGCATCGATTTCAACTTTAACTTCAACGTCTTGTTGACGGTATCTAAATTTCGCAGTACATTCAAATGTTCCATCCACAGGTAAAGGACTAGTGAAACTTAAATCTGATGCTTCTAAGTAATCAGAGTATAAGTTTTCGTGGTGGTATCCTTGGCCAACATATAAAGTTTGAGTTTCAGTATCTTTACCGATAACAAACCATGGCTCGTTAGAATCTCCGCCCCCACCAATTCCTAAACCTTGGCGTTGACCAATAGTATAGTACATTAAACCTGAATGATCCCCTTTAACTTCACCGTCAAGTGTCATCATTTTACCTGGTTTGTTTGGTAAGTAATTTGATAAGAATTCTTTAAAGTTACGTTCACCAATGAAACATACTCCTGTAGAATCTTTTTTCTTAGCTGTTGCTAGGCCTGCTTTTTCAGCAATTTCACGTACTTCTGATTTTTGTAAATGACCTAGTGGGAATAAACTTCTTTGTAATTGTTCTTGTGATAATTGGTTTAAGAAGTAAGTTTGGTCTTTATTATTATCTGCTCCACGTAATAAATGAACAGTTCCATCTAAATCACGTTTCACTTGTGCGTAGTGCCCCATTGCAACATAATCTGCACCTAAATCTAAAGCATAATCTAAGAATGCTTTAAATTTTACTTCTTTATTACACATAACATCTGGATTAGGTGTGCGTCCTTTTTTGTATTCTGATAAGAAGTACTCAAACACACGGTCCCAATATTCTTTTTCGAAGTTTACAGAATAGTAAGGAATTCCAATCTGTTCAGCTACTAAAGCCACATCCTTATAGTCTTCTGTTGCAGTACAGACACCGAATTCATCTGTGTCATCCCAATTCTTCATAAATAACCCAATCACATCATAACCTTGCTCTTTTAATAGTAATGCTGTGACTGATGAATCCACACCGCCACTCATTCCTACGACAACTCTAGTATTGCTGTTATCTGACATTGTCATTTCCTTTCTATATATTATTCTTTATTTTTATTGTTCGATTAAAACATCACGGTCAATAAAGCCATCGAAGATAAAGTTTACTTTCTCAACAACCATTGCGTTGTTGTCAAGTTTAGAAATATCTACTGTCGATAGACCTTTTTCATTGACAGTGGAGATTTTAATCCCTTTTAAGTCCTTATCTACTGTTACTTTTAATACAAGCCCTTGCTTATGTTCTGAATCCAAAGGACGTTTGTAAATATAATTACCCACCTTAGTATCTACGAAACCATTGTCACGTAATGTATAAGGACGCGCCTCTGGACTCACACTAAATTTGCGGTTGAAGCCTTTTAACTCTGCTACTTGTTTGAATGCCATAAATCAATCTTCCCCTTTGTTATTTTCTCTAAAGTATGGATAAATTGATCGATGTCTGCTTTCGTTGTTTGGTAACCGAATGAGATTCGTAAGCTTTGACTCCAACGTTCAGATTGATTTGGATAATAAGCTTTTAATATCTCACTTTCCGTTAAACTACCTGCCGAACATGCACTCCCGGCAGAAATATAGACACCATCTAAATCCATTTTTATTAGCATTTGACTCGCTATATTACCATTAAACCACAAATTATTAATATATGGTACTCGATTCTTCTGATCACCATTGATTTCGTATGATATTCCAATAGAATCCAATGAAGTTAATAAATATGCTTGTAATTCTTCGAATTTTTCGAAATTCGAAGTAATATCCTTTTTAGCTAGCTCCAATGCTTTAACCATACCTAATATATAGGGTACATTCTCCGTGCCTGAGCGCATCTTCCCTTCTTGTCCACCACCGTGAAGCAAAGGTTCAAGATGGTTATGCTCCTGATAAGTCCGATAAACTAAAAAGCCGATTCCTTTTGGTCCATTGAATTTATGCGCTGAGCCTACAAAACTTGTACATTTGAGTGCTTGATAATCTAACTCCAAGTGACCAAGTGCTTGAACTGTATCAACATGGAACCAAAGCTTTTGTTCATAGGCAGCTTCACCTAATTCTTGAACTGGTAAGATTGACCCTACTTCATTATTCACGGCCATCGCAATCCACCCGATTGTCTTATCTGTCGTTGCCTCCAAGAACTGCTGGACTGTAATCTCACCTTCTTCGTTTGGTTGAATATAAGTTACATCAAAACCTTGTGTCTCAAGATACTTCGTCACATTCGTTACTGATGGATGTTCGATTGCTGTAGTCACGATATGATGACCTTCACCAAATTCTCGCGATTTATTCGCTTGGGCAATAATCGCCCAATTGTTCGCTTCTGTTGCTCCACTTGTAAAGTATACGTCCGTTTCAGATACATTCAAAAGCTCCGCTAATTGCTTTCGCGCTTGAATCAATGCATGTTTGACTGACTTTCCAATACGATATGTACTTGATGGATTGCCGAAGTCATTTATTAACGCATCCTGAATAACTTGTACAACTGTTGGATGAACTGGTGTTGTCGCAGCATTATCTAGATAAACCATTTTAAACCCTCCCTTCTTGTGTGTATGAATACAACTTTAACATTATAACAAAAATTTGAATATGTGCAACACATAAAGTATCCTTAATATCATTCATTGTGTATTTTTTATAATTTAATATATAATAGAAAGTACTGAAACAAACCAGAAAGGAGAATTCTATGCAGCAACCTTTAGCTTTTCGGATGCGCCCTAAACATATTGATGATGTCTTAGGACAACAACATTTAGTTGGAGAAGGTAAAATCATTCGTCGAATGGTCGATGCCCAAAGACTATCCTCTATGATATTATATGGCCCACCTGGTACTGGAAAAACAAGTATCGCCAGCGCGATCGCAGGAAGTACCAAATACGCTTTTCGTATCTTGAACGCAGCAACAGATTCCAAAAACGATATGGAAGTTGTTGTCGAAGAAGCCAAGATGTCTGGTACTGTCATTATGTTGCTCGATGAGATTCACCGCTTAAATAAAGTCAAACAAGATTACCTACTCCCCCATTTAGAAAACGGGAGAGTCATTCTAATCGGTGCCACAACAGAAAATCCTTACATCTCAATTAATCCTGCCATTCGAAGTCGTCTGCAGATTTTTGAAGTGAAGCCACTTGCGCCAGAAGATATTAAACTTGGTCTAACACGTGCTTTAGCAGATAAGGAATCTGGGTTAGGTGAATATCAAGTCGACATCGCAGATGACATCTTGAATCATTTCTCGCATGTCACCAATGGTGATATCCGCTCATCACTTAATGCGCTGGAATTAGCTGTCTTATCGACAGCACCAGATGAGGAAAATGTGATTCACATTACTCAAGATGTAGCAGAAGAATGCTTACAGCATAAGCGTATGACTCACGATAAAGACGGCGATGCTCATTATGATGTAATCTCTGCACTGCAAAAATCCATTCGTGGTAGTGATGTTGATGCGGCTATGTATTATTTGGCAGTCTTATTAGAAGCGGGTGAATTAACTATTGCCTGCAGACGCCTACTGATTATTGCTTATGAAGATATTGGCTTAGGTAATCCAAGCGCAACCTCAAGAACAGTAGCTGCTGTCACTGCCGCTGAGAAAGTCGGCTTACCAGAGGCTCGCATCCCACTTGCCTTTGCAGTTGCCGATCTTGCTTTGAGTCCAAAGTCCAACACAACTTACAGAGCACTTGACGGTGCCCTATCAGATATCTCACAAGGAAATGTTGGACAAGTACCTGACCACTTACGTGACGCTCATTATGCCGGTGCAGAAAAATTAGGTCGCGGAGTAGAATATAAATACCCACATGATTATCCACATCATTATGTTCAGCAACAATATTTACCAGATAATTTAAAACATCGTCAATACTTTGAACCAGATCCTACCGGAAAATACGAAGAAGCACTTGCTAAAATATATCAACAAATTAAACAACAATAATGATACTTTGATTATCATGTAATCCTTTTCAACATTGATAATACAGCTTAGCTATTATAGTTGCATTTTCGAATATACGTGCTATAATGTAGTTAATAAAGGTTCTCTGAGGTGTGCGTTGTATATATATTGTGTGGACCGAACATTTCTTTTTATCTTGGGATCCTACGATCATGTTTCTATGACAAGCCTTTTACATTTGGAAGTCAGAAAAAACTTGTGTGGAGCCCACCTGTAGTTACTTGCAGGTTCAATAACATATATGTACGAGAACGGCACCACCGGATGCCTTTTAGTCGGCTTAACAGCCGGCTTTTTTTGTGCACACTTTTATTTGGTTGTTGGGTTGGCCTCGTGTTGTTCGACGAGGCTAATTATTCGCTGTTTTTGACTTCGTAACTACTCACGAGGACACGCCCTACATTCCACCCTAACAAATAAAGCGACTTATCTAGTATCTAAATAAGTCGCTTAAATCAGTTTCAATTAACTCGCATCGCGACCTGAGCGAATGCGGTATGCTTGATATTGTTCGGGTTGTTTTTGATAGTAATCTTGGTGGTAATCTTCAGCAGCATAAAATTCAGTTGCTTTAGTAATTTCAGTGACAATCGGTTTCTCATAACGCCCACTTTCGTTCAAAGCGGTCTTTGATGCTTCGGCTTTTGCTTTTTGATCAGCAGATAAATAGAAAATACCTGGTCGATAAGAGGAACCTCGATTAATAAATTGACCTCCAGCATCCGTTGGGTCACTAATTGTCCAATAAATATCTAATATTTCCTTATATGTGATAATACTTGGATCGAAGACAATCTTAACTGCTTCAGTATGACCTGTCTCTCCACTACACACTTCCTCGTAAGTCGGATTAACTGTATATCCCCCAGTATAGCCTGATGTAACTGAATGAACTCCATCCCATTGGTCAAACGGATGAACCATACACCAAAAACATCCACCAGCTAAGATTGCTGTTTCTTCTCGTTGATTTGACATTAATATATTTTCCCTTCTGTAACTTTATTCCACTTCTGGTAGCGGTACTTCAAACATAGGTGTAATCTCACCATTGTAGACTTCTAATAATTTCTCTCTAACATCATCTGTATGGTATAACTCAACTATTTTTAAGTACAATGGATTGTCTTTATTTTCTTCTAAAGTTGTGATGGTATTGATGTACATTGGGTTTACTTTATCAACATCTTCTGCATCATTAAAGATGGCATCGTGAATAGAAAGTCCCGCATCATTAGCAAAATTCGTATTAATCAATGCTGCGTCAACATCTGGTAATGATAAAGCTGCAAAGTTAGGTTCAACTAAGACAATTTCTAAGTTTTTAGGATTCTCTGTAATATCTTCTTCATCCGCGTAAATTCCAACCTCATCATCAACTTCAATCAAGCCAGCAATTTCTAATGCAAGTAAAGAACGACCTAAAGTTGATGGATCATTAGGTAATGCGATGACGCCATTGTCTGGAATATCTTCGACAGAATCATATTTTTCTGAATACAATCCTAGAGGCATTAATAACGTATTGGCAATAGCATAGACTGACCCATCATTATCTTCATTCCAAGATTTGATAAATGGATGGCCTTGGAAAGCACTGATCTCAATCGATCCATTTTGTAAGGCAACATTTGGCTGGTTATAATCATTGAACATAACGATATCAAGCACAATACCTTCTTCTTCCAACGCTTTCTCAGCAATATACTCCCATAACTCAAGTGCCGTATCACTTACCGTTCCCACAATAACTGTCTCACCATCGAATTCTTTTACTTCCTCTGCCGAAACACTTGTCAAAGCAAATTGACTAAAAACTAAACATACCCCTAAAATTAATTGAATCCATTGCTTGATTTTCTGTACTTGTTTCATATTATTTTCCCCTTTTAAATATATTTTCTACTAAAAACGATTGGCTCCTCCACTCTTAATTCATAATTTATAGACAAAAAAATCCCTCCCGCCAGAGTATATCTCTAACGAAAGGGACGAAAAGTCGTGGTACCACCCAAATTTCTATTATCCTCACAAATAATAGCTCAACCAGTATCAAACAATACTGTACACGATATCGGGTGTATCCGTTTAACCAGCGTTAACTGTTTAAACTGCTCCAAGCTCATCTTCACTTAATCTTAAACTACCCTTTTTCACCGAGCCGGGTTCTCTTTTAATCGTTAAGTCTTTAAGTTACTCTTCTCTTCAACACAGTAATCTATAAATTATTTAATTAAATGTTACCGTTTTATATAAAAAATGTCAACACTATTCTTAATTTTTAATGAGAAAAATGATAATTAATCTGTTGTTATTTCAATTTGATTACCTTCTGGATCAAGAATAACCGCTTCATAATAGCCATCGCCAGTTGTTCTAGGACCACTTAATGTAGAATAACCATTCTCATTCAAATGAGCTGTTAACTGATCCACCTTTTCATTATCACCCACACTTATTGCCAGATGAGCGTAGCCAAATAATTCACCCTCACCCTCAGCTATATCATCTCGATGCATTATTTCTAACCGAGCACCATTTGAAAAACTCAGAAAATAAGACTTAAACCCCTTCGTTGGATTATGGTACAATTCATTTGACGTTGCAGCAAAGTAAGTTTCATAAAACTCACGCATTGCTTCTAAATCTCGCACCCACATACCTACATGTTCAATTCTCATGAAATTCCCCCAAATACTTTATAAAACCATTATACATTGAATATCATTTTATTGATATCTCCAAGGCATATTCAATGAAATTAGCGAGTAATTTAAGTATAATAATCTTAAAGAGATAGGAGGAGTTATCATGCGTAAATGGCCATGGTTAAAAATTATTTGGTATCTTATTTTAATTTTCCTTGCAATCCGACAAGCAAGTGATGACCCAGAAGAGGTAAGTTAATGGTATTTGAAATCCATTATACTTGTTTATGACTGTTACACTTTCAAGCGTAGACGATTTTTTAATCGTCTATTTTTTTCGTTATATATAATCGTGAATTTAGAAGCATCTGTGAATTCTACCGTGACAAAAGTCTTATATTCCACTAGAATAAAACTAATAGCCGAATTGACTGGATTGTAAAAAAATCTTGGAGTTTGATTGAATTAATCAGACTGGTTAAGTTAACAAGATTACCAATAAAGTCACTCAAGGCTCTATACTAATTGGGCAATTTTAGATAACTTACACAATAAAACCCAATTGCCAATTAGCTATTATAAAACATGAATAGTAGAAAGGATTTATTATGTTATTCACTATTTTAATTTATGCATTTCCAGCAATGTTTATGATTTTAGGTGCTTACCTCCTACTTTTTCGTCAAACTTTAATCCAAGTTTTTGGTGATTATTCTAATAAAGTAATTATTTCTTTTAGTATCTTACTTTTCTTAATTGGAATTTTAGGCTTCGTTCTTGTCATTAATAACTTTATTGACTACATGCTAATTTGGATGTTAGCTGCGCTTATTGTTGTATTTTTCATGGTTTTTGTCTTTTATTGGTTATTTCGAGCAAATAACGATAATAATGGTACAAAGTAAAAAACACAAAAACTGCCAAAAGTTCTCACTATACTGAGAGTTTGGCAGTTTTTTAGTCTTTTCAAAGACACTTGATTTTATTTACATGTCTAAGATATTTACACCATCACGACCGTCAACTTCTTCTAATTCGACTTTAACTTGCTCATTCTTCGCTGTAGGAACATTCTTCCCAACAAAGTCAGGTCGTATCGGTAACTCACGATGACCTCGGTCGACTAAAACAGCGAGTTGAATATGCGAAGGTCTTGCATTTTCTAATATCGCATCCATAGCAGCTCTAACAGTACGTCCAGTAAATAATACATCGTCAATGACAACCACTTTTTTGTCGGTTAAATCACTTATAAATGTGACTGGTTGAACTTGTGGACTGACTGACTTCTTCGTTAGATCATCTCGATAGAAAGTAATATCCAATATTTCTAACGGTAACTTAATTCCTTCGATCTCTTCAATTTTCTCTTGAACACGCTTCGCTAAGAACTCACCACGTGTTTTGATACCTAAGATAACAAGATTATCTGTAGATTTGTTCTTCTCTAATATTTCATGAGCAATGCGTTTCAACGTTCTTTGAATGCCTTCTGCGTTCATTAATTCTCTTTTTGTCATTACTATCCTCCTAGCAAAAATAACCGCTAACCCCTAAAGGTTCGCGGCTTTTTGTTATTAATTATTTTTTGAATTTTTCAACGTCACGAGCAATAGCAACTTCTTCATTTGTTGGAATGTTGTAGATTGCGAATTTAGAGTCGTCTGTTGAGATTAATGCTTCTTTACGTGTGTCGTTACGCTCGTCATCGATCTTACCACCAAAGAAAGTAATTCCATCCATGATTAATTTACGAGTAATTCCTGAGTTTTCTCCGATTCCCGCTGTAAAGACAACCGCGTCAACACCATTCATTACTGCGATGTATTGAGCGATATATTTTTGTACACGGTTCATGAAGATATCTAATGTTAATTGTGCGCGTTCATTACCTTCTGCTGCAGCATCTTCAACATCACGCATATCACTTGATACGCCTGATAAACCAAGTAGACCTGATTTTTTGTTAAAGATAGTAATAACATCATTCACGTCAGTAATATTTAATTTGTCCATTAAGAAAGGAATAATTGACGCATCAATATCACCAGTACGTGTCCCCATTGTTACACCTGCTAATGGAGTGAATCCCATAGATGTATCAACAGATTTACCACCATCAACGGCTGTAATTGAAGCACCATTACCTAAGTGACATGTAATGATTTTTAAATCTTCGATTGGTTTACCGATTAATTCAGCAGCACGTTTACTTACGTATTCATGACTTGTTCCGTGAGCACCGTATTTACGGATTTGGAAATCTTCGTAATATTCGTACGGTAAGCTATATAAGTAATTAACTTCTGGCATTGTTGTATGGAATGAAGTATCGAATACAGCAACTGCAGTTGCGTGTGGTAAGCGATCGTTAAATACGTGCATAACTTCCGCTTCAGCTGGGTTATGCAATGGTGCGAATTCACTTAAATCTTCAACTTGTTTAATAACTTCGTCAGTTACTAATGTTGACTCTTTGAAAATTTCTCCACCAGCAACAACACGGTGTCCAACACCAGTTATTTCAGTTAAGTCAGTAATAATTTCAAATTCTTCAAGTTTTTCGAATAACATATCTACTGCTTTTGCATGAGTAGCAATATCTTCTGTTACTTTGAATTCTTGATCATCGCCGTATTCTAACTTGAATACTGAATTGTTGATTCCGATACGCTCAACTAATCCTTTAGCAATAACTGTTTCTTCTGGCATGTTGTATAATTGGAACTTTAAGCTTGAGCTTCCTGCATTAATCGCAAATGTTTTAGACATTAATAAATTCTCTCCTCTTTAATATAAATCATAAATTTATTATAACAGATTACTTCATAACATCTCTACTCTTTTACTGTTTTTTATAATAGTTTTATACAGAACTTCAACATCTGTCAATCTGTAACATAACTATAGCGATTGATACAGTTTATTTATCATAATGTGCTGTGACGTCGATTTTTACTTTCGCTCCTAATGGCAAACTCCCGACCGCAAACGATGTTCTTGCAGGATAGGGTTCTTCATAATACTTTTCATAGACTTCATTAATCAGTGAGGAGTCGCCGATATCATTCATATAGAGAACGACTTTAACAACATTTTCTAGTTTTAATCCAGCAGCCTCAAGAATAGATGAGATATTCTTAAATACTTGCTCCGTCTCATCAGCTGCATTACCTTTTACAAGTTTGTTCGTTGTTGGATCTATGCCTATCTGTCCGGAAACAAATAAAAAATCACCGGCACGAATTGCTTGTGAATATGGATTCATTGGTTTGGGTGCTTTATCAGTATAAAATACTTTTTTCATCAACGGTTCCATCCTTTCTGTATGTACATATCTTAATTATAAAGTAATGAGATTAAATGTATAGAAAAGTGAATATTCAGATTTTCTAATGAAATATTAATATTTATAGGTTATTTAGTGTGAATATGCTATACTTTACGAAATAAATTAAAAGGTGGTACACACAATGCAAGCAGTAATAACCGTAATCGGTAAAGACAAAGTCGGCATTCTCGCTGAAATTGCCAAACAATGTGCAATGCATAATGCAAATATTGTTGATGTTGAACAAACAATTATGCAAGATTTTTTCACAATGGTTATGTTAGTCAATATTGATAAATTGTCCGTGGAGTTTGAAGAATTCAAGAAGAATACGATTGATAGTTTACCTGAGATGGAAATACATGTGATGCATGAAGATATCTTCAATTCAATGCATCGAATTTAAGGAGTTAAACCATGTTAGAAATGCAAAATGTTATCGAAACTGTTTCTATGATTAAGGAGAATAATTTAGATATTCGAACCATTACAATGGGAATATCTTTGGCTGATTGCGCGGATGGGGATATTCAACGTTCGTGTGAGAAAGTGTACGAAAAAATTTATAATGCAGCAAAAGATTTAGTAAAGACTGGGGAAGAAATCGAAGAGAAATTTGGGATTCCGATTGTGAACAAACGGATTGCCGTAACACCGATTGCTCAATTATTAGCTGCATCTGGTGGGGACCCATTAGAATATGCACGTACATTAGATAGGGTCGCTAAAGATGTGGGTGTTAACTATATTGGTGGCTACTCTGCCCTCGTCCATAAAGGCTTTAGTAAAGGCGACTTAGAACTGATTGAATCGATTCCACAAGCAATGGCTCAAACGAATCATGTCTGTTCTTCGGTTAATATCGGTTCAACCCGTGCTGGTATCAATATGGATGCTGTCGCTATGATGGGGAATATTGTTCGTGAAGCTGCGGAACTGACGCAAGATAATGAGTGTATGGGAGCATCTAAGATTGTCGTATTTTGTAATGCAGTTGAGGATAATCCCTTTATGGCTGGTGCTTTTCATGGGGCTGGTGAACCTGATATTGTTATTAACGTAGGTGTTTCAGGTCCTGGTGTTGTACGTAATGCACTTGCTAGCTTAGATAAATCTGCTTCATTAGAAGTTGTGGCAGATACAATTAAGCAGACAGCTTTCAAAGTGACTCGAATGGGACAACTTGTTGGGACTGAAGCTTCGAAGATGTTGGGCGTGCCTTTTGGGATTGTTGATTTATCCTTAGCTCCGACTCCTGCAGTGGGTGATTCTGTAGCTCATATTCTGGAAGAAATTGGTCTAGATCAAGTAGGTGCCCATGGTTCCGTTGCTACATTAGCGATGTTAAATGATGCCGTTAAAAAAGGTGGCGTAATGGCCTCTTCTCACGTTGGTGGTTTATCAGGTGCTTTTATTCCTGTAACAGAAGATGCAGGTATGATTGCAGCGGCAGCCAATGGTACTTTGAACATTGAAACATTAATGTCAATGACTGCTGTGTGTTCAGTAGGTTTGGATATGATTGTCATTCCAGGTACAACACCTCCAGAAGTGATCTCAGCAATTATTGCAGATGAAGCAGCAATTGGTATGATTAATTCTAAGACCACTGCTGTCCGCGTCATTCCAGCTATTGGTCGTTCTGATGATGAATCATTGGACTTCGGTGGTTTGTTTGGTAAAGGTACGGTCATGCCATTGAATCCGACATCACCAAAAGTATTTATTGATCGTGGCGGACGTATTCCAGCACCACTACAAAGTTTGAAGAATTAAATTGCGAGCACTTGCTGTTATGGCAAGTGCTTTTTTATTTGATGTGTTGTGAGATGTTTGTGGGGGTTGGATATCTAATGAACATCGTCATGCGATGACAGTGGTGGTTAGACTTCTAATCAACATCGTCATGCGATGACAGTGGTGGATAGAACGCTAATGGACATTGTCATGCGATGACAGTGGTGGATGGAACTCTAATAAACATCGTCATCCAATGACAGTGGTGGATAGAACTCTAATGGACATCGTCATTGAATGACAGTGGTGGATAGAACGCTAATGGACATCGTCATTGAATGACAGTGGTGGATAGAACGCTAATGGACATCGTCATTGAATGACAGTGGTGGTTAGACGCCTAATGAACATCGTCATCGGATGACAGTAGTGGATAGAACGCTAATCAACATCGTCATCGAATGACAGTGTTCATTAGAATTTACCATCCCACATTATTAATGTTTCTCCATATATACTATTTAATTATTCTATTTAGCACAAAAAACAAGCATGATTATGCACATTCACAGACTTAATCATGCTTATTCATTTATATTAATTTACTTTTTCAATTGCATTGAATTCTTCTGTAATCTCTTTTAATAATTCAGGTTGTGTAATTACGTCATAACCAGTACGTGCTAGTATTTCAACGGTACGCATCATCGCTTGATAGCCAAACTCAGTGCGAGTTGCTTCACGAAACTCAACTGTATGTCCTGCTGTTGGAACACCTTCAGTAATATCATAATATGAGTGGATTGAAGGAACTACTTGGCTGACATTTCCCATATCGAGTGAACCTGATAAGTCATCACCACCATCAATCATATCAATACCTAAGTCTTTAGCATTTTTATTATAAGTATCACTTAATTTTTGGTTAGTAATCATATTGTAGTATGATTTTTCAAAGTGGTTATACTTCATTGTACAACCTGTTGCCATAGCAGCTGCTTCAGCACTACGGATGACCATCGCTTTAACATCTTGTAAGTAATTAATGTCTAATGATCTAACATAGAACTGCACACGCGTATATTCTGGAATAACATTCGCTGCAACACCACCATCTACGATAATTCCATGCACGCGAGCGTCTGGACGCAATTGTTGGCGACTTGCATTCACTAAGTTGAACATGTTAATTGCTGCATCTAATGCGTTAATCCCTTCCCAAGGCGCACCAGCTGCGTGAGCAGTTTTGCCAAAGAATTCAAATTCTAAAGCTTCCATCGCTAGTGATACATTACTCATTAAGTTTTGATCAGATGGGTGCGTACACATTGCGACGTCAATATCATCAAACGTGTCTGCGTTGGCCATATCTACTTTGACTCCGTCTGTCTCTTCTGCTGGTGTACCTAGAACAACAACACGTCCTCCGGTCTCAGCTAATACTTTAGACAAGGCAATCCCTGCTCCTGTATCAACTGTTCCTAACATATTGTGTCCACAACCGTGGCCAATACCAGGTAAAGCATCGTATTCAGATAAGTAAGCAATGGTTGGACCAGGTTTATTAGAATCAAACGTTGCTCTAAAAGCTGTATCAAAACCTAAGTATGGATATTCCACTTCGAAGCCATGTTTTGTTAATAAATCCACATGAGCTTTAGATGATTTATATTCATTCAAGCCTAATTCAGGGTTCTCATAGATATAATCGCTTAACCCTTGTAATTCTTCACGCATTTCTGACACGATTTCATGTAATTGTTCTTTTGACATATATTTTTCCCCTTTCAAAAACTAACTAAAATGGTCCATAGCCAATTAATTGTGCAATGATAATAAAGATTAACCCAATCACTAGCCAAATTCCCATTAATGGCATAGAGAACTTAACCCATTTTTTGTAAGGAATTCCCGCAATTGCCAATTGTGCCATTAAAATTCCAGACATTGGCATAATTGAATCTAAGAAGCCATTTCCTAATTGATAGCTTAATACTGCCGTTTGGCGAGTAACGTCTAAGGCATCTGCTAGAGGCACCATAATTGGCATCGTAACAGCAGCTTGTCCACTTCCTGAACTAATGAAGAAGTTAATTATAATTTGCACAGTATACATTCCTGCTGCTGATAGAACAGCTGGTAAGTTTGAGATAGCCCCAGTTAAGCTATGAATCATAGTATCTAAGATCATCGCATCTTCCATTATAATAACTAAACTTTGTGCCAGTCCGACAATTAAAGCGGCGTACATCATATCTTTCGCGCCTTCGATGAAATAATCGGCAATCTCATCAGCTTTCATTCCATAGATGAAGCCACTTAATAAGCCCATTCCAATAAAGACGGCACCAATCTCAGTAATGAACCATCCTAAGCTCATTACGCCATAAGCGATTAAGGCAAAACTTCCGACGAAGACAACCGCAATTAATTTTTGCTTTGTTGTAAACGATATATTATCCGCCGCATTTAAATCTTGATAATCTGCGCTGTTCCTCGCAGCCATTTCCTCATCATAGACAATGCTATTCGATAAATCTGACTTTACTTTACGTCCGTATAATACTAGGTAGATTGAAGTAACAATCCAAAGAATAATGAATAAGACTAATCTTAATTCGATCCCAGAGAATAATGGCAGTTCAGCAATTGACTGCGCAACCCCTACTGAGAATGGGTTCATAAACCCTGAAGTAAATCCTACACCAGCACCAAGTCCGATCATTCCGACTCCAATTAATGAATCATAGCCAATCGCTCGAGCTAAGGAAACTCCTAAAGCGATAAAAACAATTGTCTCCTCACTTAAACCAATCGTTGAACCCGCTAAGCCCATAATTAGCACAATAACAGGAATAACAAACGCTTCTTTACCTTTTAAGGAAGTCACAATTCGACTCAACGCAGACTCGATCATCCCAGTCTTATTCAGGATGAAGAACGCCCCACCTGTTACAAATAAGAAATATGAGATATCTTGAGTTCTAGCGAATCCTCTAGGAAGGCTCGTTAACACATCGAAAACACCTTGAGGATTACTTGCGACATGAGCAAAGGAATCTGGATTAATAATCTCCCGCTCCCCTACTAACACACGCTCAAACTGTCCAGCTGGGATAATCCAAGATAAAATTGCTGCAATAATAATGAAACTTAGTAATAAAACGTAAGTATGTGGCATACGGACACGTCCGATTGCACTAAATATTTTCTTCACATTCTTCCTCCAATTATAATTTGCTTTAATGAATAAAGTTTTGAGATCTGGTTGTTAAATTGATTACCGAACACAATTATGAATTAATGTGGTTGCTAATACGATTACCGAACACAATTACAAATTATTGTGGTCGCTAAGCCAATTACCGTACACAATCGACAATTATTGTGGTCGCTAGGCCAATTACCTGTCATTATCAACAATAATAACAACCATTCTACAAAGAATCTTCACTTTATAACCAAAAAAAGACTGCGAGCAAAAGCCCACAGCCATTAATGACAGTATCTTTTGCCCACAACACAGTACGCTCACCTATATAGAGTTTGGGCAACTCTACAAGACAGTGATGGACTTATTCAATCCAACCCCAACATCAATTTGACATTTCGGCTAGTAATCCTTTCATAAGAATCTTATTACTGATATTACTAGCGACCTCAATACTGTATTGTCCTTTATTCAATTAACTTGTGTAAGGGTATCTTAAATATGAACACTTGTCAAATGGATTTTGTAAGATAATCAGCCCAAATTACTAGATCTATGCAAATTTCTCAATAGTGCTAACAAAGAAATAATCCCCAAAGATTAGAATTAAATATCTAACTTTCGCGGATTAATTCATTACTCAGATCAGGCAATCACGTTTTTATGGTCTTTTTGGAACGCTATAAGCTGTAATGACTCTAAATCAACACCTATTGGGGTCATTATAGAGCCGTTCATATTTAACATTCAATAAATAATTATTATATTTCAAAGACTTCACTAATTGATTGTTGTATTGTTTCATCCTCTTCATGGGTAGTTAAAATGATTCCTTTACCTTGCGATACCCTTATATTTATTATTTTATTTAATAACTTTTTTCTTTTTTTATCCACAAACGCAAAAGGTTCATCCAAAATATACCATTCTCTTTCTAAAGACATTAATATAAGAGCATATAGAAACTTCTTTTCGCCGCCTGAAAGCATTCCCCATTGCTTGCTAAGTAACATATTTACATATTCACGTTCTATAACTATGTCACTTAATTGATAAAATCCTTTTGTGTCTTTCTTTTTATCCAAGCCATAACTAAATTTCAAAAAATCCATTCCAGTTAATCGATCAGAAAAATATATATTTTGATTTATATAGATAATACTTTCGTTGCCCTGAATTGCATCCTTTTTAGTCTTTTTTATTCCTGAAATGTAATCTAATAGTAGAGTTTTCCCGTTCCCATTATCACCAGTTAACAGATTATATCCTTTTGAAAAGTTCATAGTTATTTTTTTATCTACAAATGGGATATTTAGATCTCTTATCTCTATCATAGCATTATCTCCTTTCATTTGAAATTGGTTGGAAATTCACTATTGAATACATACTGACAAGAGATAAAATTACAGAAAGGACTGCATACTTAAAAAATACCCCATTATTGCCGTTTATTAAAACATGAGACAATATCGCTAAAGGATTATAATTATTTAACTCCGAATTAGTATTTAACAGCATAAAAGATCCAAAAATAAGCATTGAAAACACTGTATTTATAGTATTTGCATGTATTTTCTTAACTAAAGTTAAATTGTAACCTATAAATGCAACTGGCAGACATACAATAATAGCGATGGAACTATATAAAAAAAGTTTAAGGAATGAAAACGGCAATATGATTATTACAAAGACATTAAGTAAATTGACACTGATAATACAGAAAATAATTTGAGTCAGTAAATTACCTAAAAAGAAAGCCCAGGGAGAATTATTTATTGAAAACAATGTTTTTAGGCTTCCATATTCTTTTAGCTGCAGTGCATAAACTCCAACCCCATATATATATGAACATACAATAATATATACCCACCAGTATGACAATTCCCATTCATTAGTTAGATTTTTATAATTCATTAACAAGGTAATTCCCGGAAGCATAAAAGACCACAATAATGATATTTTATCCTTAATCAACATCTTAATATTAAATAATGCGTATGATTTAACAACTATGAACATTTTTCTCCTCCTTATGGGAATGGTAATAATTCTGAAAAATCTTCTCTATCTAATTTTAAAATTTTACTCGTGTTTAATATCATCTTACTATATTCTTACTAGAATACCAAGAAATTTTAAGTTAAACTAAAACTATCATATATTTATAGAGGTGAATTATTTGGAAAATATTGGTCAACTATTAAAAATATTTAGGATTCAAAAAGGGCTAACTCAAAAAGATGTTTCAAATAACATAATGTCTACGCAACAAATTTCAAATATAGAAAATAATAGGACTAACATTTCAATACACAACCTTGTTGAAATATTAAAAAAAATGAATATATCACCTGGCGAAGTTTATAAATACTTAGATAAAGACAACCCTCAAATTGAATTTCTAAAAGATCTATCTCATATTGTTCACAATGAAGACATTTCTAAGCTCGACCTATTTATTAATAAATATTCGGCTATAGAACCATCAACAAATAACGTCGCTATTAAACATAATTTAATTCTACTCATTCACTATAAAGCTAGATTTTTAAATTCATTTATAACTGATGAACTTTACTCAATAGATATTATTACTGAATATTTAATGCGCGTAGACCCGTGGTCACTCTATGAGATCAATTTATTTTTAAATGCCAGCCCATTTTTTGAGAGTGTGACCCGGAATTTTCTAAGGAATCATTTTATTTCTTCAATGAATACAAATTCTACCTACTTCAACCCAATAAGAACTGAAGTTTATGCAAATCAATTAATTACCTCAGTGCAAATACTTATTGAAGAAGGAAATTATACTAAGGCCAAGGATATGCTCTTATCATTAGAAGAGCTAGCATATAATCTGAATAATTATTATGTGACATTTAGGGTAAGATTCTTTAAAGGGATATACCTAATACAAACTGCAAGTATGGAAGAAGGTAAGCAGCTTGCTGAAACTGTTATTCAGTATTTTTATGATTTAGGAAAAGAATCTATCGGGAAAAGATATGCCAGTTACTTAGATAAAATAATAAATAATTACAAGGAGGTGGAGAGCTATGTTACTGAGTGATTTAATAAAAGAATCTCGTGAAGCAAAAAATATTTCTCAAAAAGATTTAGCCCAAGACATCCTAAGCCCTCAACACTTGTCACACTTTGAAAACAATTATAGTTCAATACTTGCAACTAAATATTTTTCATTAATTAAAAAATTGAATATAACTACTAGTGAAATTGATTATTACTTAGAATGGAACAATTCTCAAAATGAATTAATGTCTGCTATACAAAACGCAATTTCAACAAAGAATGAATCTATAATTTATGATCTTATTCAAAATCAACTATCATTATTCACAGAAAATGATAATAGTATCCATAAACATAATCTAGTAATACTTTATCAAAACTTAGAAAAGTATTTTGGACAATCCTCTAATGATGAGTATCCAATGCAACTCATCTCTGATTATTTACTGAATTCACCTGTATGGCATAGTTATGAATTAAACCTACTTGAAGCTATCGTTCATTTTAGTTCAGAAACTTCGCTGCGAGCTTTTTTTGAAACGGGCAAATCAAGATTAAGTTCAAATATTGATATGGGTAAAGCTAGAAAGAAAATAGCAAGACTCTATATCTTAGCAATAAATCAATCAATCGATCAGAGTAATGTGACTTTTACAAAATTTCTTGTCATAAATTTCAAAGAATTTTTGTCTAAAAATAATTTGTTTAATGAACAAACCGTATGTCTATTCTATGAAGGTATTATACTTATTCAAAATGACAAATACACTCAAGGAATGGCTAAAGCTTCAAAGGCCTTAGAGATTATGAAGTTTGCCGACGATATTGATGCATATAATAAATATAATGAGATGCTTAATACTATCATTGTGTAAATAGACTTAAGCTACTTTCAAATCCAAACCCTATTACTTTAATACTTGAATGATTTTTCATATAATAGAAAGTAATAAGAGAGTGCGTTTCTTATTAAATAAATAAGGAGGTAGTAAAATGATTAACCAACCATTTTTTACAAATTTTCTGAAAGTAAGTAATTGGTTCACTATTGGTGTTATTATATTGTTGTTAATTATTATTGGTATTATACGGAAGATGTCACAACATAAGACGTCATTTTCTATTCGTATGATGGTTGCTTTAGTCTTGGGCTTGGCACTTGGGATTGCCGTCGATTTAGTTGGGTCTAGTTTAGGAACGGTCTATACAGATTTTGCTCAAGGAGAGATTTCGGCTTGGTTTGGCTTACTTGGAACTGGATTCTTACGTTTTGTACAAATGCTCGCGGTGCCTGTAGTCTTTTTATCAATTATTGATGTCTTAACAAATGTTGCCACTGGAAATATAAAATCCCTAACCACTAAAACATTCACATTATTACTTGGAACAACTGCCATCGCCGCAATCATTGGTATTTTAATGGTTCAAGTTTTTAATTTGGATTCTATATCCTTTGCAGGAGAATTAACTCCTTCGAGAGTTGAGAGTATGGCAGGCATTGCTTCGGAAAGTTTCCCTCAATTCTTCCTAGATTTAATTCCGAATAATATATTCGCCGTGATGACAACAAATAGTAGCATTGTATCTGTTGTTATTATTGGTGCCTTGTTTGCTTCAGCCATTCGTTTCTTGCGAAATAAAAAGCCCGAAGCAATTAAGTCCTTCGACGAATTACTTCAATCTGCCCGTGTTGCAGTGAATAGTGTTTTAATAAACATTATTAAGTTAATGCCTTACGGTATATCCGCTTTAGTTGCTAACACGATAATTTCACACGGAGTAGAAATTATCTTAAGTATGCTTAACTTTATTGTCGCTTTGTATGCTGCTGTCATTATTATGTTGCTAGTCTACGTTATTATATTAATTCTCGTAGGTGTTAACCCAATCCAATTCTACCGTAAAGCTTTTCCAACAATGGTCTTAGCATTTTCTAGTCGCTCAAGTGTAGGTACTCTGCCCTATACTATCTCGAATTTAGACGAGAATATTGGTGTATCAGGACAAACTGCTAATTTCGTAGCCACACTTGGTTCAACAATTGGGATGAACGGCTGTGCCGGAATTTTCCCAGCGATGTTAGGTATTATGTTAGCTTACGCAACGGGTGTAGATGTGAATGTATCCTTCTTTGTTTTACTCGTTACCGTTGTGACGATTGGTTCGATAGGAATTGCTGGTGTACCTGGAACTGCAACTGTAGCAGCTACGGTTACATTGAATGGTATTGGTTTAGGAGCTTTCGTTTCTGAGATTGGTGCAGTCTTTGGAATTGATCCGATTATTGATATGGGACGAACTATGTTGAATGTGACTGGTTCAATGGTTAGCGCTGTAGTTGTCGACCGTTGGGAAGGTAAATTTGACATGGAACAATTCAACAAGCCTAATCAGACCAATTTTGAAGATATTGATTAATCCTTAACAGCAAATGATTATATAAATTTAAAAATATCGGTTACAATGTAGATAATATTTTCTAAATATTAGATAGGAGCTTAAATAATGAGATCATTTAATTACGATATACCTACTAAAGTTTATTTTGGTGAAGGTAAAATTAAATATTTACCAGAATTAATTCATACTTTTGGTACGAAAGTACTACTCACATACGGCGGTGGAAGTATTAAGCGCAATGGTATTTATGATGAAGTTCAAGAGTTATTGAAAGATTGTGAAATCATTGAACTTAGCGGTATTGATCCGAATCCAAGAATTGAAACGGTTCGCGAAGGTGCCCGCTTATGTAAAGAGCATGATATTGACGTGATTCTAGCAGTCGGTGGTGGTTCAACAATTGACTGTTCAAAAGTTATTGCGGCAGCTGCTAAATACGATGGCGATGCTTGGGATTTAGTAATGGATGGCCGTTTGATCACGGACGCTCTACCTTTAGTCGATATCCTAACCTTATCCGCAACAGGGACAGAGATGAATACAAACGGTGTTATTACCAACTTTGATGTCAAATTAAAGAAAGGTACCGCAAGCTACCATACATATCCTTACGCATCAATTCTTGATCCAACTTATACATATACAGTACCAGCTAACCAAACTTCTGCCGGGACAGCTGATATTATGTCACATACTTTGGAGAATTATTTCCAAGAAGAGGATAATGCTTTTATTACGGATGGTTTGAGTGAAACAATCTTAAGAGCTTGTATCAAATATTTACCAATGGCTTTAGAAAATCCAGAAAGTTACGAAGCACGTTCAAACTTAATGTGGGCTTCAACGATGGCGCTAAACGGCTTAACATCCATGGGTAAAGGTGGCGGTTGGACAACGCATCCTATCGAACATTATTTATCAGCTTACTATGATATTACTCACGCAGAAGGCTTGGCCATCCTCACTCCACGTTGGATGAAATATATTTTAAGTGATAAAACTGTTGACCGCTTCGTCAAATACGCACAAAACGTATGGAATATTGAAGATTCAGGCGACAAATTCAAAATGGCAGAAGAAGCAATTGAAAAGACATATCAATTCTTCGTAGACAATGGCTTACCAATGACATTACCAGAAGTTGGTATTGATTCTGATGAATTCTTTATGGAGATGGCAAAAGGAACCGAAGAACGTTTATCTCGTGCTTACGTACCTTTAAATGCAGATGATGTTGTTGAAATTCTAAATCGTTGTATGACTGAAGGATATAATTAATAAGACATGTATGTTGCATTGTACTAGGAGGTGGAAATCTCTTGGTACAATGCTTTTTTTCTGCAGGATAGCTGGTTTATCTTGCCTAATTCCAATTGGTTTGGCAGGATAACTGCCCTATCTTGCCTAACTCCAGTTCATTAGGCAGGATAGATGCCCTATCTTGCCTAACTTCAGTCCATTTGGCAGGATAACTAACCTATCTTGCCTAACTCCAGTCCATTTGGTAGGATAACTACCCTATCTTGCGTAACTTCAGTCCATTTGGTAGGATAACTACCCTATCTTGCCTAACTTCAGTCCATTTGGCAGGATAGATGCCTTATCTTGCCTAACTTGCATTTGTTAGGCAAGGTAAGCGCTAATTTCCCTTTCCTTTCACCATTTCACTCCACTACAAATAACAATGCAGCGATACTAAGGGACTACCCTCAATATCACTGCACTGTTTCACTTTTATTATCCTATTCCGATACTTCTTTCAACAAATCGAGACGATCAAATTCAATTTTCAATTCATACTCACCAATTTGCTCACGAATTTTCTTGCTGATGTCAGCTAATAACTGATCATTCGTTAATTCAACATAATCTGGTACAACGACATCAAAAGTAATTAGTGTACTGTCATCAACATGCTCAACTTTGAAATCATGAAACTTTAGATTTAACTGAAGAGAATTTAGTATTTGCTTAACTTGACGGTAAATGGCGGTATGCTCTTCATTTTGAATGGCAATCGGATCTAGATGACAAACAAGTTCAACACCTAACTTGTCCATAAAATCTTCTTCAATGTCATCAATGATGCGGTGTGAGCGTCTTAGATCCCAGCTATCATCAATCTCTATATGAATGGTAGCGAACGTTTTATTCGGTCCATAATTATGTACTAATAGATCGTGATAGCCAACTATAACATCATATTGATCCAACAATTCTTTCATTTCATGAATTTCTTCTTTGGAAGGCATTGTTCCTAATAAATCATCAATAGAATCACGAATTGCTTGAATTCCACTATAAATAATTAGAATGGACAATAAAGCACCAGCGTAACCATCAATCTGCCAACCAGTGAAAGTCTCAACCGTTGCTGAAACGAGTACTATTAATGTAACGTATACATCATTGACACTATCTTGAGCCGCACTATGTAAGGTGTTAGATTCTATCTCTTTAGCCGCACTTCGATAGAAGTTCCCTTGAATCATTTTAGCAATAATCGAGACGATTAATAATATAAAGACAAGAGATGTTGCGTTCAAACTTGTAGGATTCATAATTTGTTGAATCGATGAAGTGAAAAACTGAAACCCTACATAGATAATGATGACTGAGATCAATAAACCACTAATATATTCAGAACGTTCGTGACCATAAGGATGTTCCTTATCAGCCGGTTTCGAAGCTGCTCGAAAACCAAATAATGTCAATAATGAAGATGCCGCATCCCCTAAATTATTCATCCCATCCGTAATAATTGAGATACTACCTGATAGTAAACCTGCTACAAGCTTAATCACAAATAAAAGGAAATTAGATACAAGCCCTACTCTCCCAGCGATTATCCCGACACTAGTTCGCGCTTCTTCTTTTGTTTCTTTCATCGAATACTTTTTAATCCACTGTTTAAACATATTCTGCCTCACTTTTCTGAAAATATTAGTCTAAACTAAGTAATCATTAACAATGAGAAAACCTTCTTATGTTGAAAGTTGATCAACGACAAGAAGGTTCCTTTTTGTTCCAAAATAAAAGCATTTGTGAAACATTGCTGTCCCACAAATGCATATATACATCTGTTGCCCAAAGGCCCGGCTGCATCATTGAACGTTCAATGACCGCTTGATCAGTCTATAGGTAACTCTCATCTGAATAGATTTCACTCAGTTATATATTGTTTCATTACTTTATAATGGAATGTGGCGATTGTCAATAGGAAAGTCTTATCCCTCGTTATGAAAGCGTTATTTTGTTATAATTAAATAAAATCAATATAGTGGGGGTGAATCTTAACTACTCTTATGCAAATCATTTCAAAGGAGAGATAATTTATAATGAAAAAATGGTCAAAAATAGTTCTTTCAACGGTTTTAGCTTTAAGTGCCTTTCCAATGGCACCTAATCTGGCTAGTGCGGAAGAAAATAGCACAACGGACACAGCAGAAATTGTTGATAACTTAATGAGCGAGATGACACTTGAAGAGAAAATTACTCAAACAATGATGCCCGACTTTAGAAATTGGATGGTAGATGGTGAAGAAGTTGGTGTTACTGAGTTAAACGATGATATTCGACAAATATTAACGGACTACAAATTCGGTGGCGTTATTCTTTTCGCAGAGAATGTTGTAGAAACTGATCAGACAGCCCGTTTAGTCTATCAATTCCAACAAACGATGGTTGATAACCAACATATTCCCTTATTGATTGGAATTGATCAAGAAGGTGGGATTGTAAATCGACTTGGCTCAGGTACTCAATTACCTGGTAATATGGCCTTAGGGGCAACCGGTGATCCCGCTAATGCCCAAACTGCCGGCTCAGTTATTGGTAGTGAACTGGAAGCCTTAGGCATCAATGTCAACTTTGCGCCGACAGTTGATGTCAATAATAATCCTAAAAATCCTGTTATTGGCTTGCGTTCCTTCTCATCTGATCCAGACATTGTATCTGAGTTTGGCTTAAGTTATATTGAAGGGATTCGTGAACATAATGTAGCTGTTGCTGCTAAGCATTTCCCCGGTCATGGTGATACGGATGTAGATTCACATTACGGTTTGCCGTTGGTGGATAAGAGTTTAGAAGAGTTAGAAGCAAATGAATTAATACCTTTCAAAGCGGCTATGGATCAAAATGTAGATATGATTATGACAGCCCATATTCAGTTCCCCCAATTAGAATCAGAGACCAAAGTTTCTGAAGAGGATGGTTCAGACATTCTACTGCCAGCAACCCTATCCCCTGCTATTTTGACAGATTTAGTTCGGGATAAGATGGGTTATGAAGGAATTGTCATAACTGATGCTTTAAACATGCAAGCAATTGCTGATAACTTTGGTGAAGTCGATACGGCCATCTTATCCAAACAAGCTGGAGCCGATATTTTATTAATGCCTGTCATCTTACGCTCTAATGACGATCTAGAATTATTAGATGACGTCATTCAAGGTTTGGTTGACGCGGTAGAAAATGAAGAGATTCCACTTGAAAATATTGATAATTCAGTGCGTCGCATCTTGACCTTGAAAGCCGAACTGAATTTACTTGATGATTCGTTCTTAAACGAATCTGAAGATGAAGTAGTTGCTAACGCACAAGCAGTTGTCGGAAGTGATGAGAATCGAGCGAATGAACGTGAGATTGCAAATCGCGCAGTCACTTTAATTGAAAATGCCCAAGCAGCATTGCCAATCAAACCAGAAGCAGATGATCATATTCTCTTTATTACTGCCGATTCGAATCAAGTACCAGGTACTGAGTTTAGTATTGAACGAATGCAACTTGAAGAAGTCATTCCTAATGACTTTACATATGAAGTCCTAACATATAATGAAGATAGTAATTTTACTGACTTTGCGGATGCGATTAGTCAAGCAACACACGTCGTTGTCTACACAAGTATGGTCGACGAAGAGTCACTTAGTGCAGATAACTTTAGAACCGCTATTCCACAAGAAATCTTCTCATATGCGAAAGAGCAAGGGATTGTCACCATTCAAGTAAGTATTAATAAACCATATGATGCGATTAACTTCACTGACCGTGATGCCGTATTAATCTCTTATGGTTACAATGGAATGGATCCAACTGAAGGTGGCCAAGAGCCAGTTGCTTCGTTCGGACCGAATATCCCTGCTGTCGTTGAGGTTATCTTTGGTCTAACAGCATCTGAAGAAGGCCCTACTGGTCAACTCCCAGTTGACTTACCAGTCATTGAAGACGGGACGCTGATTACAACCGAAGTAGCCTATCCAATTGGCTATCATTCTGAGGATTGGAATTAAGTAGGATTGCTTGTAGGATTTCGCTAATATGGATATTGGTATTAGCGAATTAGCAGATATGAACTTACAAATAAATAAACCCATCTCCTAAAATCGAGATGGGTTTATTATTTTGCTTACTCTTCTAAAGCAAATTCATAAGAATTATATTCAATCGTATTATCGTCAGAATGTGTGAACTCGATGAGGTCATTATTAAACAACTTAATGCGAATGCTCTCATCCGACTCGACAATCTCAGGGTTAGTAATGGTGAAAACAACATTGCCCATCGGATCAATGGACGAGTAAATTCCAGATGATCCATCTTGAATTTGTTGAATCACATTGAAAACAGTCGGATTATTATCTAAATCCAGTTGATCTTCAATGGCATTAAAACTAATTCCTAACTCTTCTTGCAGTGATTGGATATCATCGGATTCTGAGTTGGGATCAAGTTGACTCAAGGCAGAATTGTCTGTGTGATTTGCTAATAAGAGCATGACCTCTCTTGCTTCAGGTGCCTCATTATTGATAGTTAATTGAACGCTATTCGACGTGAATACGATATGGCTAATAGGACTCTCTTCATTCTCGCTTACATAACTTTGATTATCGTTGGCAGAAACAGAAATTGAACTAATAGATACTAGTGATACTAATAAGATTATATACTTTAATATTTTTTTCATCAGAATATCTTACTCCTCTACAATTACTCTACTAATTGGGTTACCTGAATTAGATGTTACATACCCTGTATAAGTCACATACCACGCATACATCTTATCCCCTATACCTCCACCATATCGTCTTTCAGAATAAGATTCGTGCAAAATCCCTTTATAGAGTCCATCATTATATGAGTAAGTAGATGAATAACTAGGAGGAAAAGAACCATACCCAACAAATACTGTAACAGTTTTTCTTATTGTATGTGCTGATAAATTATTTTCTATATCACTACTATCAAAATTTGATGCTTCTGTATGCGAAAGTGTTACATTTCCTAAAGAAATAGTTAATAAAATTAATGCTATTATTTTTTTCATTTTAATTATCCTTTCTATTTTGCCTCAACGGGAGCTTTAGACGGAATAGGTATTGCTGAATCTACAGGATATACATAGCCACTATAATACGACATTGAGTTTGGTCGAGGAGTAAAACCAACTTTTTGTAAGTAACCATGCCAATATCCATTATGATAGTAAAAGGTTGCTGGACCATTTCCATAAACGGGATGCATTTCAATCCACATTCTTCTTACATCAAGTGGTTCAATTATATTACTAGAAATATCTATTTCATTATCATTTTCAAAAGCTATAGCAACAGATGTAGGTAATACTAAGGTAGCAATTAATAGTCCTGTTAATAAAATCTTATATTTTTTCATACATTATACTGTCCTTATTAATTATCCAATTAGAAAAATTACGACTAACTTTCATAGTTTCCCTTGATTTATTATAAATTTACCCAAGGTACTCTTCTAATCCGTATGTATCAATCATCTACGTCATAAGCAATTCCTGGATCAAATCCAAAAGGTTCATTTACTGAATAGTAATCATAGTTTTTTATTGCACTATTACTTAGTAAACAGCTTAATATCATAATCAAAGATAATCTTCGCACTTTAGTATCCTCCTTTTCTAATTTATATTTAATATATCGCTTATTTTATCTCTTGTCAAATATTTTAAATCTCACATACGTTTATTTCAAGTAGATATCCCAATTGGGATATGAAGTGTTGGATGAAGAAAACTTTGACCTGTTTTTTCTCCTTTTATAAAAAAATGTGGATATCTCGTTATAAAATTTATTTTTGTCGGATATCATTGAACTACCAAAATTACTTTTAAATGATGGCTTCTCTATAGCTAGGCTAAGTATTAGATTTCATCATAAATCAGAAGAACAAATCCAAATATTTTTGACATACATTGGACCAAAAATAGATTATTTGCAAAACCTTACTTTTTTGTGGCTATACTAACACTCAATCGTGTATCAATCAAAAGAAGCTAAGATAGATTGAAGCCCCCATAAATATATTTTGAGTATTTCCAGGATATTACTACTTTGTTTTCACATGACAATTTTCGTATAGATGTTGGTGAAAACACAAAATCAAACTGCTTTTAAATCCAACTTTGGAAATTATGGTGATCCACCATCAAAAATTTATTGTACCTACACGGTTTGCTCACCCAAGTACAACGGCTTGTTGATAATCCAGGCAAGCCGTTATCATTGCTTCAGTATTAATGAATACAACCAGTATTTACTTAAGCTCTAGAGTGAATTTAATACCAATACTTTTCAAAAAAGGAACCTTCTTCAACCATTCGAAAAATTTAAAAACAGTGCTCACGGGAATTACCAAATTATTCTTAAGAAGTGTGAAAATTTAATAGAATTCTCTGAATTAGGAGATCGGAATTCTCTGGTTTATACTTCACTCAAAACTCGTATTGAAGACTATATCGATTATTACAGCAATACACGGATTAAAACAAAATTGAGTAGCCTATTTCCGGTAGCATACCGAAAACAAGACACTCAACTGACTGCTTATTATTCAATTATATAAACTCCAACTTTGGAGGTTCAGTGCATTCTAATGTCTTCATTACGTTTTTTACTCAAGTCTATTTTTCCAGCTTTTTCGTAAGAATTATTCATCACTAAGATTTTGAAAGATACTCTTTCAAAGATAAGTACATCAAGTCATTATCGTACACTTTGTATAATATAAGTGCCTTGTTATAGTAATCCTCGATTTCAGTTTCTGTTAGAAAGCTTTCTCCAATGTCTGCTAATAAGCAGAATAAGTCCGCTAAAAGATAACTACTATGATACTTTTTGCAAATGTCAATTACTTCTAAAATTTCTCGAATCGCAATTGGTGTCTCTTTATTTTTCACGAGAAATCTTGCATAGTTATATCTGATTTTAATTAACAACTGGAAGTTATCTATAAAAGTAAG
Source organism: Ruoffia tabacinasalis (assembly GCF_042652985.1). Lineage (NCBI taxonomy): Bacteria > Bacillati > Bacillota > Bacilli > Lactobacillales > Aerococcaceae > Ruoffia > Ruoffia tabacinasalis. The sequence continues at coordinate 60,864 of NZ_JBHSHQ010000029.1, forward strand.
ATCCAATTTTTCTGCCTGTTTAATATTATTTAAAAAGGATCTTTTATATTTTTCAATCTCTCCATTTTCAAAGTAAAATGAGGATAACACATTCCAAAACTCTAAATAGAACGAGTGTTCTTCTTTTACATCTTTTGCTACTTTTTCTAATCTTTTTATAGCCTCATTTTTTTGGCCTTTAACATTATATGTAATTATGGCTTTCAACCATTCGATATATATGGCATCTTGAGAAGTAATAACTACATCATTTTCAATTTTTACTTCTAGTAGATATTTTAAAGCATTGAAGTCTCTTTTTTTTAAAAGATTATCAGCTAATTCCTTAAACTGGGTTAAATTCGTTTGTGAATCTTCAATATTATTGTCAAAGAAATATTCCATAGATACATTAAGTCGTTTTGACAACTTATATAGAATATCTGAACTTGGTGCATAATCATTATTTTCAATTTTACTGATTTGGCTTTGTTCACAAATATCAGCTGCAAGTTCACTTTGTGTTAAACCCAGTTCCTTTCTTCTATTTTTCATTCTATATCCTAGCAAAATTAAAACCTCCCCTTAAATCATTTTACATCTACTTATAACTTTTATTATACCATTAGCAATGCAAAATATCTCAAATAAAATATTTCTCTCTTTTAAGAATTCATCTTAAATCTTGACTATCTGAATGATTGAAGAAAGATTCAATTTATTAGGATTGCTTGTAGGAATTCGCTAGTATGGAAGCTGGTATTAGCGTATAAGCAGAATTTAACCTATAACTAAATAAACCCATCTCCAAAAATCGAGATGGGTTTATTATTTTACTTACTCTTCTAACGCAAAGTCATAAGAATTATATTCAATCGAATTATCATCAGAACGTGTGAACTCGATTAGGTCATTATTAAACAACTTAATGCGAATGCTCTCATCCGACTCGACGATTTCTGGGTTAGTAATGGTGAATACAACATTGCCCATCGGATCAACGGACGAGTAAATTCCAGATGATGCATCTTGAATTTGTTGAATCACATTGAAAACAGTCGGATTATTATCTAAATCCAGTTGATCTTCAATGGCATTAAAACTAATTCCTAACTCTTCTTGCAGTGATTGGATATCATCGGATTCTGAGTTGGGATCAAGTTGATTCAAGGCAGAATTGTCTGTGTGATTTGCTAAAAGGAGCATGACTTCTCTTGCTTCAGGTGCCTCATTATTAATAGTCAATTGAACGCTATTCGAGTTAAATACGATATGGCTAATAGGACTCTCTTCATTCTCGCTTACATAACTTTGATTATCGTTGGCAGAAACGGGTGTTAGACTTATAGATATCATCGGCATTAGTATCATCAAAAACGATACTATTTTTTTCATTATATCACCTTTCTTTTCTGTAACATTCAATGCATTGGGCAACTATAAATATTGAGGCATCCTCACTCCTTTATGTCTATATTACTATATTCATATTATAATATGACAAATCATAAGTCAATATTATTATCTTAAGGTAAATAACCCCCTTTACAAACAAGACGGTTAGCATCGGACTTTCCACAAGCTAACTCTTTGTAAAGGGGGTTATTAATCGTATTATTTTATCTGAACACGTCCGCTACTTCTTCAGAGGCTTCTGTCTCCAAGTGTGTGACAAAGTCAAAGTCTTCAATATAAGTATGCATCCGCTCTTCAATGGTATCCCACCACAGTTGTCCATCTGGTATTTGATGTAATTCAATATCAGCATAAGGAACAACTTGATACATTTTCTCTGCTTCTACACCAAGATTGAATATCGGCATGAATTTAGGGTTAGTAACTGAAACTTCGCCTGTCTCGTCTTTCTTGAACGTCACTTCTGTAATTCCACCTTGTTTATTATCAAGGTCTCGTTGTCCTGAGAGGAAACTCGCTTGAGAATAGATTGCGAATGTATCGCCATCATTATACCAATCCATTGGTTGTAACACATGAGGATGCCCACCTAAAATTAATTTAGCACCTGCATCACTCAAAGCTTGAAAGACATAGAACTGCTCATCATTAGGCAAAGTTCCATACTCTTCACCAAGCTGCAGACTCACAACAACTGCATCAACTTGCTGGTTCAGCGCTTCTACTTCCGCAACCATCAGTGGCACATCAATAAGGCTAATTAAATACTCCTCACCTGCTGGAACTGGCATACCATTTGTTCCATAGGAATAATTAAGAAAGCCAACGCTAATTCCATTCGCTTCAATGATTCTTGGAGTATTATAATCTTCCCAAGAATCATAACTTCCAACATACATCATATCTGCTTCTTGTAGATTTTGTAAGGAATAATGTGCGCCTTCCCCGTACCAATCAAGCGTGTGGTTAGTCGCATTACTTACAATATCGAAGCCAACGGCTTTAAGATTTTGAATAATTTCATGTGGTGCACTAAATTGTGGGTACCCGCTGACTGGTAATTGGGGTGAGGCAGCAATCACTTCAAGGTTAGCCATCGAAATATCAGCATATTCAATATAAGGTTGAATATAAGCTAGCATCGGCATAAAGTCATACGCTGCGTCAGTGTTAAATGTTTCCGAATCAAAGCCCGCTTCATTCATCTGTTGAACTGTATCTTGATAGACTGGCGATTCTGTATCCGCTAGATAACTCACTCTGTCATGAATTAATACGTCCCCTACCGAACGCAGCGTTAGCTCCCCTTCTACGCCTTGATAAGGTTCTTGGCTTTCCTTTATTGGGAGTCCTGTATAGAGGAATTCGTCTTTTATTGGTTCTTGCAAAGCTTCTTCTTCTGATTCACTATTGGATGTATTTTCCATTGATACTTGTTCTTCTGTTGATGCAATTTCTTGACTTGCTTGCGATAAATAAAAGTTGTTATAGACAAAGTACACCCCTGTAACTATAACTAATATACTAATCCCAAGAATAATCCATTCTGTTCTTCTCTTTGACATTGTTGACTCCTTACGTTCCCTTTATTCGTTTAATCCTTTAGCTTCAATTTTGTTTACCATTAATTCATCTGTCACATCGACACTTATCGTTTTTCCTAAAGGATCTTTCCAGATAAATTGCTGACTGTCTTCTTGAATATTGTAGACATACGTCCAATTTTCACCCACTGTTTCAATAACTCGTTGGATTCCCAAATCCTCAATCTCATTCAATGTATCGATATCAGCTTGTGTAATAGTGAGATTTGCACGACCATAATTTGCCTGTCCCACTTCATATTTAAGCAACTCTTTCGAATCCCATGCATAAGTATAACTTTGACTTCCTGATATATAGGTCATCTCATCTTGAATAAATGAAAAATCATAATCTTCATAGGCTGAATCTAAAGCTTCAAAACTTGGTAATGATGTCAAATTAGCCAATGTATCTTTTACTAGCTCTAAGTCCTCTTCTGAGTCTGATGGTTCTATGGTCTCAAAAGTTGGATAAAAATAGCCGTAGAAATATTCGACCTTATTATCCTCATTAATAGCAGCGGTCAATTTGAAAGTATTTACAACCACCCACATATCATAACTAATCATGTCATCTGTGTAGGTATAGTCATCACCAAAGCGATCAATCAGCTCATCCACTCCAAAAATCCCATCAATATTTATGTTACTTTGAACAGCTACTTTCGTCAGATCTAATAATTCTTTGACTTTCTTATAGACACTTTCCTTAGATTCATCACTGAACTCACCTTCTAAAATTTGTGTCGCCAAATCTGCTGGAACGTTCTCACTTGCTTTTACAGTGATTACTTGTCCTGTCATTAAAATTCCCAGGCAAGATATTAGTAATACTCTTTTCATAATTTCTACTCTCCTTTCCATTGTATTTTTCCTGTGATCGTTTTCTATAATACTAAGTTTACACTATTCTTTTTTGTAAAACCACCGCTTTAAAATTGAGTTGGATGAGATTTAGACTGTTTCTTTGGATTTTTTTGTGTTATCTTACCTAACTTTTGCTTGTTGGGCAAGATAGGCCATAAAAACAAAAACCGAGTACGATAAGTAGCAATAACTCTCGCTACTTATCGTACCCGGTTCTAATTTACATATATTTTATCTAAACTCTGCCAAGGGATCAATTGCTTCTGATCCTGAGCCTTGTAATTCTGTTGGCTCCATTGCTGATTTTGGAACACCAAAGAAGTAAGTTACAACGAAACCTCCGATATAAGCGGCAACTAGGCCGATGACATATTGTAACCACATATTGTTAGCAATTAATGGAATTAACGCAACTCCACTTGGTCCAATGGCAGTTGCACCGACATTTCCAAAGAACCCGATAACAGCTCCTCCGATACCTCCACCGATACAGGCTGTAATAAATGTTCTACCTAATGGTAAAGTGACAGCATAGATGAGTGGTTCACCGATTCCTAAGATACCAACAGGTAAAGCACCTTTTATCATATTAGTTAATTGTTTGTTCTCACGTGCTCTGATCCTAGAGCAAAGGCTGCTCCAACTTGACCTGCCCCTGCCATTGCAAGGATTGGAAGTAAGTTTGTCTGACCTGTTGAGTTGATCATCTCAATGTGGATAGGTGTTAATACTTGATGTAGTCCGAACATTACAAGCGGTAGGAAGAACGCACCTAAGATGAAGCCAGAGAAGGCTCCACCAATATCTAGAACCCAATTTATGGATCCAACTAACGAGGATGAAATGACCCCGGCAACTGGCATGATGACAAAGATTGTTAATAAACCAACTACAAGTAATGCAATTGTTGGTGTAAAGATGATATCTAATGCATCCGGAATCACTTTTCTTACTGCTTTTTCAACATAAGATAAGATGAATACCGCAAAAATTACTCCGATTATCCCACCTTGACCTGCTAATAATGGCTCACCTGTAAAGATATTTATTAATGGGTTTTCTGGATTCATTCCTGATAAGTAAATGATTCCGGCAATAACTCCCCCTAAACCTTGCGTTGCGCCAAATACTTTGGCAGCGTTAATACCTACATAAATATTTAAGTAGCCGAATAAACCATTTTTAATAATATTTAGTATATCAACTGAATGACCCCAAGTGGCTGCATCGAGTTGACCAGCGGTAATCATGTTCTGGAAGATGGATGCAATCCCCCCAATAATACCGGCACCAACGAAGGCTGGTATTAACGGAACAAAGATACTAGCTATAGAGCGAGTAATACGTTTAAAGGCATTGTCATTTCCTTTTTTATATTTTTCTTTGTTCTCTTTTGTAATTTGTTCTGTACTTGCTCGTCCAGATGTTAATTCTGGGTCAAGGTTTTCATCGACAGCCGCACCTTTCACACTGCCTGACATACTCGCTAATTCAGTTGCTACTTTACTAGCTGTACCAGGTCCGACAACCACTTGTAAGTTATTCCCGTCTTGAACAACACCCATGACACCGTCAACTTTTTTCAATTCAACTTCATCGACGACACTTGGATCAACTAAATCAATCCGGACACGTGTCATACAATTATAAATATCAGTAGTGTTGTCTTTACCACCCATATGTTGGTATATCTCTTTAGCAATTAATTGTTCTTTTGTTGAATTCATTATTAGTCCCTCTCCTCTTTGATTGCTTCTTGTATAAATCCATCACTTTGAATCAATAAATCTATTGCACTATTCGAATCATTATTTGTTAATACCATAACAATGGCCACTTTAACGTTTTTATCAGCTTCGTGAAAAGCTTTTTCAGCCACTTCGTAGTCACATTCTGTTGCCTGCATAATAATTCGTTTGGACCGTTCTTCTAACTTTTCATTAGTTGGTTGTACGTCTACCATTAAGTTTTTGTACACTTTACCAATTTGTACCATTGAAACTGTTGATAACATATTTAAGATGAGCTTTTGAGCCGTTCCAGCTTTTAAACGTGTAGACCCGGTTAATACTTCTGCGCCTGCATCAACTTCAATCGCTACTTGGCTGCATTCACTGATTTCAGCGCCTTTGTTACAAGCAACCGATACCGTAGATGCCCCAACTTCTTGAGCATAAGCCAAACCACCTTTAACATAAGGTGTTCGACCACTTGCCGCAATTCCGACGACTATATCTTTATCAGTTAATTTCAATTCTTTTAAATCATCTCGCCCAAACTCTGCAGAATCTTCCGCCCCTTCAACTGCTGATAACATGGCTTTTTCTCCACCCGCAATTAAACCAACGACCATCTCAGGCGGTGTACTAAAGGTTGGTACACATTCCGCTGCATCTAAGACCCCTAAGCGTCCGCTCGTCCCTGCTCCCATGTAAATTAAACGACCATCTTGGTTAAAAGATTTCACGATTAATTTAATCGCTGCTTCTATTTGTGGTAAAACTTGTTCAATTGCTTCGGGTACACGGCGATCTTCCTGATTCATCAGTGCAATAGCTTCTTGAACGCTCATTTGGTCTAATGTCATCGAAGCTTCATTTCTCGTCTCTGTTGTTAGCTTGTCTAATTTCATCTATCTATCCTCTTTTCCATTGAATTTCAAACGGTTGTCCAGGTCTCATCGCCTCAAGTAAAAGATAATCACCCGATTGTATATAACCAATCACATTAACCCTTTCATCCGCTGGTAAATTCGTTTTGGTTATTTGAACTTCTCCTTCATATCGAAGATAATGGGAGTTATCAATCGTAATTGAACCTACCGGTCGTTCAGTCATCTGTTCCGGTTTAACAACGAAATCTCGTCTCGCCCTTGCTTCCTGACTACGAATGACATCGCGAGCAGCGTCTATTCTTTGAGTATGTCGCCCTTCAATATGTTTCAGTTGTTCGATAGTGTTGGAAGTCGCGACTGCTTCGAAATATAAGACTGTTTCATTTAAATATTTTTCCCACTGAATTTGACTATAAGTACTCATACCTGGGTCGCCAATATACACTTTATCAACGGAGGCTGTTTGCCTTAATTCAAGCGCACTCCCTAAAGACTGTTTGTAACGGTGGTCTTCTAAAGTTGGTAATCCTTCATATAAAGGTCCTCTCAAATCACTCTCTCCTGGTACAAAAGCCATGACCGAAATTCCTTGCTCTTTCAGCCACTTGTTCATATTAATAAACTCTACTTTATCTAAGCCCGTTTCAGGACGCGGATAATAATTATGCCAAGCCTCAATCGACGTGAAATCCACTTCTAACTCTTTTAAAATATTCAAATCTTCTGTGCTAATTGTACTCGCATTTAAAACAACATCTAGTTGCTCACTAATAAGTTTAATCTCTTCATGACTGACTCCATAATCGACTCGAATTCCAGTCACACCTAGTTCAATCAATGGAGTTAAATCTTTATAATAAATAGCTAAGTTCTTTAAGGCGTCTCCAGAAACATCAACGACTAATTCCATTTCATAATCTTTAGCGACCGAACCTAATTGCCCTAATCGATCTAAATACAATTCTGAATCATCTTCAGGGATATGAATTGACGAGAAAATACCTTTAAAACCAATCTCATGCATGTGTCTTATGTACTGTTTAACTTCTTCTGTCACATCTTCATTTAAATATATTGAAATTCCATACATATCCTCACTCCATTGTAATCGTTTTCTAAACAAAGTATACAACTTATGAAATGAAATTTCAATGCATATGTTGTGTTTTTATTCTGAATGGAATAAAATTACATTTCAATTGCATTTAGTTACTTTAGATAATTGTTAACACAGACTTGAATATGATATTATTATCCTTAGAATAAAAGTTTAAAACCTTTTTATATGGAGGATATCGCAATTATTGGGATGGGAATTAGCGGATCGGCTGATCTCACTTCTTATGCAAAAGAATTAAAAGATAAAAAACATGCTATTACTATTGATTGCTACGATACCTCGCATAGCTTTGGGCGCGGGGTACCTTTTAGAGAGGATTCAGATTTAGCACTTGTAAATACAAGAACAACTGATATTACTTACGATTACGAACAACCAGGTGAGTATGAACATTGGTTGAAAGAAGAAGCTAAAATCGAAGGCGATATTCCTGAATTTACGACGCGTGCCTTGTTTGGTGAGTATTTAAATGATCGAACAATGAAGCAAATTGAACTACTGAATGCAACTGTTCACTATGAAACCATCGAAGATATGCAATGGTTAAGTGAGACAAAACAGTGGGAATTAGTCACTGATTCAAATGAGGTTCGTCAATATGATCGTGTTCATCTATGTTCTGGTTCTTTACCCGTATTAGATCCTTACAATTTGAACGGAAAACCAAACTACATTAGTAATCCTTACCCACTAAATGATTTAACGCATGACTTTTCTAAAGATGACCGTATCGTTGTTATTGGAACAAGTCTAACTGCGATCGACGTTCTCAAATATCTATTACAAGAACGTGAAATTGAATCCGTGTATGCTTTCTCACGTCATAACTTTTTCCATACAGTTGGAACAGCAAATTACAGTGATTTAAAAATGACACATATTACGATGGATAACGTCAAAGCGACAATGGATTCAGATGAGAAAATTCTCTATTTCGACGCATTAGATAAACTTATTCAAAAAGAATTTGATCATTTAAATATTCGTTTTGAAGATTTCTGTAACATTGCTTTGCAAACAGGAACGGCAGGTCTTAGAGAGTCTTTAAATCACTCAGATTTAATGGCGAAAACAGAACGTATTGGTGTTTCTACAACGCGTATATTGAATTTCTTATGGCAATATATGCCTGAATCAGAACGAAAAGCATACTTAGATAAATATCAAGAACCCTTTAACTTAGTTAAAGGAAAACTTCCGATGAAGTCGGCTGAAGCTATTATTGAAGGTGAGGACCGCGGTCAATTAACCATTCTCAAAGACGTTGAAACTGTTGAGTATGATGCCGACACAGGTGAATACATCATGAAGAATGAGGATAATGAAGAGATTTTACGTGCGGATTGGGTTATTAACGCAACGGGTGTTAACCTTCATTTAGAAGGCGATTTAAGTGGTCATCCATTAATTCATTCACTATTAAATAAACGCTACATTATGCCTGACACTTCAGGTGGATTGAGTCTCAATGTCTCAACGCAATGTGTGATCTCACCTAGTTGGGGCGAATTTCCTACATTTCATGCACATGGTATGTTAGTGAGTGGTGCCGTTTATCTAAATAATTCAACTTATAATATTCAATCCGTTAGCCATCAACTCGTCAAAGATATCATTGCTAACTATTAAACAAATAAATACGGCTTGAAATTCATTGAGAATTTCAAGCCGTATTTTTTATTTATAATAAGTTTCGACGATTCTTTGAGTCGCTTCAATTGTATCTTCAAATGTTCCAAAGGCAGTCAGTCGCATAAAGCCTTCACCATTAGCCCCATAGCCAGAACCTGGTGTGATGACGACTTGACTTTCTTGTAGTAATTCATCGAAATATTCCCAAGAAGATAAGTCTCTTGGTGTTTTCAACCAAATATATGGTGCATTTACCCCTCCGTAATGTTCAATCCTCGCATCATTGAAAGCATCAACCATATGCTGAGCATTACGTTGATAATATACAATATTATCCTTCAGCTCTTTTTTAACTTCCGGTTCGAAAGTCGCTAATGCAGCGCGTTGAATGATATATGAGGTACCGTTAAATTTCGTTGGTTGGCGACGCGTCCACATGGCATTCAATGATTGACCTTCAATCACAAGTTCTTTAGGTATGACAGTATAACCTATACGCATACCCGTGAAGCCCGCTGTCTTAGAAAAGCTACGCATTTCAATCGCACATTGCTTAGCCCCCTCACATTCATAGATGGAATGCGGGATATGATCATCTTGTATAAAGGCTTCATAAGCCCCATCAAAAATTATGACACTTTCATGCTCAATCGCATAGTCGACCCATTCTTGCAGTTGATCCTTCGTCATAGCGACACCCGTGGGATTATTCGGTGAACAAATATATATCACATCTGGCTGCTGGTCTTGGTCAAAATCTGGCACCGCTTGATAGTGATTATCGACCGTCATCGGAATCGTTATTAATTCAGACCAACTTTGACTCATATCATCATAATGTCCTAAGCGTCCCGCCAAAACATTACTATCAATATAAGTTGGATACGCCGGATCACCAATGGCAATCTTAGCTTCCAGACTAAATAACTCTTGAATGGCTCCTGCATCTGTCTTTGAACCATCTGATATAAATAATTCATCTTCTGATAAATCAATATTCAATGTTTGATAACTATGCTCTATAATCGCTTGCTTTAGAAATGGATAGCCAGTACTTGGCCCATAACCTTTGAAAGTTTCAGAATTCAATTGTTCTTGACCTGCTTGAGTCATTGCTTCGACCACTCCCCTTGGTAAAGGTTGAGTGACATCACCAATAGATAATTTGATAATTTTTGAGTCAGGATTGTCTTCTTTGAATGCTGAGACTTTCTCAGCAATATGATTAAATAAGTAATTCCCAGGTAAGCGATTAAAATTCGGATTTATTTTCATAAAACTGCTCCTTTATCCTATCTCTTACGAATTTCTTTTACTCATCCATTCTTGTTGATGACCTCTGGAAATGCGCATAATGTTCTCATATAAATCGGCTAACTCACCTTTTAAAGAATCATCTTCTAAGTAACTTTGTACTTTCTCGATAACGACCGCTTCACGGCCACTATCTAAGATTTCCATATTGTTCTCTAATTTAATTTCAGCTACTTCTTCAACCGTTTTCGTTCGTTCTTCAAATAACTTTACCAATTCGCGATCAATTCGGTCAATGGTTGCTCTTTGTTTTTCTAACATATTATTCCTCCTATGATAATTGACTTAAAAATACGCTTCCTAATGTATATCCTACTAATACCGCACTTGCGGCACTCCATAATAATAAGTAAAAACCATATAATAAAGCATCTTTAGCTGTGGTCCAACCAGATCCAATTGAGATAGCAATATAAGGCATTGCCGGTGGTGTCATGTATGCGAGTGACGCCATGAATCCAATTAAACTCGCAACGACTGCCACATTTATTGGTAAATCCACCTGTGACCCCGCAATTGTAATAACTATGGTTGTAACAACTGACACAGTTACTAAGTTTGATGAGAAATTTGTTTGCAAGGCTGCCCAAAGGATGAAGACTAATACCATTAATAATGGTGATAAGCCAACTAACAGTGGTGTTAAGAATGATTCGATTAAAGTAATTACACCCATATCAGGATTCGATAAGAAGCTACCCAAAGTGAGTGTCGCCGCTACGATCAGTAAGCTCGGCCAGAACACACCTTTAGAAATTCCCTCTTGTAACTTTACTAACGGCTTCCCATCAACATGAACCACTGCTAAAGCTAAAGCACCAATCATAGGTGGAAAGGCAATTCCTGCTGATTTTAGAAATGCTGCCACTCCAGGTAAGATAAAGCCTAATACTTCTGGTAATAACCATAAAGCAACTACTCCACCAAAGATCGAAACGACCGCTTTTTCTTTCTTATCTGCTTTTGGTAAATCTGATAATGAAGCAATCTCACCCAGTTTTACGCCAGATAAATCCATCCGCCAAATCCACTTTAGAGAGACTAAAAGAATTAAGAAAATTGTTAAACCGGCTGGCACTGCGAAACTCATATATTGAGCATTCGTAATTGCCGTTCCGTAGGCCGTTTCATAAAGTCCCATTGCAGTAATTGCGAACACATGGTTAATAGGTGTCATAGCCGTTCCAATGGCTATTGAAGCATATAGGGCGACTAATAATTTCGAAGCTTGTTTATTCCCTTTTTCTAAACCAAATTGTGTCATAACCTCTTCATAGATAGGAAAAGCAATCATAAATAAGATCGTTGGTGAAACGAAAGTACTGATTAATAACATAACCGATAGAAAAGCAAAAACAAATCTCCAAGGACTCACTTGAGCCCAAGCACTATTAATTGCCCATGCTGAAACTCGCTTTAAAAATGATGTTTGTTCTAAGGCATGTGTCACTAAGAACGTAAAGAATAAAAAGACAAACGTTGTATTACCAAATGACTGCTGGAAAATTTGTCCATAAGTGACTTCAGGTAGAAAACCTAAACAAATTAAACATAAAATACTTGGCCAATCGATGGCAACAAACAGCCATAATACCAGGCTACTAGCAAAAATAGCTAGAACTGAAAAGGTCACGGTTGGAATATTGAAAAAACCAATTTGCATCGCTGAATTCAATACAGCTAGAGCTAATATAAGTAGACTAATGACGATTGAGATTATCTCACTCGTCTTAAATCCTTTTGATATAGAATTTGACATTGTTTACACTCCCCTTTTTTATAACTTTTCAACAAAAAAACTGCTTAGCATAAACTAAGCAGTTCTCGAAACTGGCCATTTTAGGAGGTCCGCTTAATTTATACTCTAAGCGGCCAAGACACAACAATATCAAGCCACCATAGATATGAACTTTCGTTATACGTTCATACTAGGTGGTATGAACGCTATCTAAAGTAGCTAAAATACATTGATTTTAATGTATGGGATAATTGTTGCATGTTCCTAACCTCATTTCTCTATTTCAAACAGTATACCTGACTACTCACACGAAATCAACATCAAATTCTAATAATATTTTAATTTATATTATTTTCATTATTTATTCTATGAAGCTACTCCCACTGGAACTTCATCAGGCACTTCAATACTTTCATTAAAGTTTTTGTCAGTGACATTATAATTAAATTCTACTTGCAATGACTCTGGCATGTCCGGATCAGGTTCAGATGCTGAAGCTTCTTCGAGTGTTTGAACATCTGAATCAACTATCACTTGAATCGCTGTAATAAAATAATCTTCATCCATTTCGACGGTAATTGTATAATTTAATCCATCAGCCAAAGCAATAGCTTGACCTTCATAATTTTCAATTTGGTTACTAATCTCAACACCCGAATCCACTGTTTCTTGAGTCACAGTCATTCCTAACTCTTCTAAGGCTTCAAAGAATTCAATCCATTCTTCCTCTGTTTCGAAAGAGTTAATTGTGACAGTGTAGCCATTATCATGCTCTTCTACCGTTGTTTTCTCACTTAATAACTGATGCACCCTAGACGGAATATAATAACTACGAATTGATCCTTCGATGACTGATACAAGCATTTGATATTGAGTAGTAATTTGTTCCGCTGGCATACCGAGTACCGTAGTAAGGTCAGCAGTGACCCATTCACTTTCACCTTCTTTAGTAGAATCTTCTTCCAACGTGTACATAGTATCATCGATGATATAATTTAATAAATGATATGTTTCATCCATTGTCGACCCATCATTATGTTCAGCATTCATTGTTGCGTCTAAATCAAAATCTACTTCAAGTTCGGGAGCTATCTTGACTTGAAGTCTTCCATCAACAGTGTAGTCCATCGTTCCTTCAGGATAAATTAAATCCATATTACCTTCAAAGTCACCTTTAAAGGATTCAATTTCCTTCAAACCATTAATCACATTTAACAAGACATCATCTGGAGCAAGTTCTTGTGCTTTTGCCGGTAAGGGCCCCATAGTTAAGACAACTAATAAAGTAACAAGTATGACGTTTATTATTTTCTTCATTTGTAAACGCTCCTATCTTCTTTGATACTTATATTATAAGCTTTATATTAACTAAAGTTCAAATATATCGAAGTTTTTGCATATGATGAATTGTAAAATTAAGTGCGACAAATAAAGAAACCCATAACAGGTTCGTGTAAAATGTTAGTA